>CAZCEL010000364.1:0-5362 GCA_964497175.1 uncultured Bifidobacteriaceae bacterium | reverse complement strand
CGCCACCCGGCCGAGACGTCGGGAATGACAGCCGCCACCAGGCCGAGCGCGACCACGCCAATGAGGGCTTCGTCACGCACCTGGACCGGCGCAAACGCCGGGCGCCGGGTCGCGAGATACGACGACAACGCCGGCAAGGCCGCGGCGACGAGCACCGCGGCCAGCACCGGCAGCCCCTGGAATACCAGGAGCGTGCTCCAGCACCCCGCCGACACGCCGGCCCCGACTGCTGCCCACCCCTCGCGGCGGGACCGAAAAAGGTCCAGCAACCCAAGAAGAGCGACGACAGGAGCAATCCAGGCTGGGCCAGCGATCCACTCCGAACGGGTCAACAACAGTGTCGCTGCAAAGCTGAGCAGCAGGAGCGTCGCTGTGCGTTTGCCGTGAGCGGGAACCGCGGCGAATACGGCCGCACCCAGCGCACACAGAAGCCACAAGGCCTGGAAGCTCAGGTCCACGAGGTCGTCACCTTCGAAGGTAGCGTACCTCATCCTGGCTGATGGGTTCCGTGCCGCGTGTCTGAAGAAATTCTGACGAGGCTGGCTGCTCGCGCGAGCGAAGGGTGTGACGTCCGGCTCAGGGCCGCATCAGGGCGAGGGTCACGCGGACGATCTGGCCGATCGCCCCGTACCGCAGCGCTCGCCGCAGAAACTCGGCCAGGTGCGAGCGCAGGCGGCGGCGCGCGATCGCGCGGGAGCGTTGATCCGTGAGCGTTCGCGCGGCCTTCCGGTACGCGACGATCTTGCCAAAGCAGCCGTCGAAGGGTCCGGCGAGGGCCGTCGTACGCCGCTCGTGCAGGCGAACATCCACGAGGACAGTGTCGATCACACAGCCTGGGGCGGCGGCGGCGAGTCGCAGGGCGAGGTCGTAGTCTTCCGCCAGCGGGAGACGCTCATCGAAGGGCAACCTCCGTGCGAGATCGGCTGGCAGGAGCAGCGTCGGCATCAGCACTGCAGCCTCCGTCGTCAGAATGCGATCGACGAAGGAGCCCTCGAAGGGGTGCCACGGAGATCCATGCGGCTGGGAGACGGCAACGCCGCCGGGGCCAATCAGCTGATACTTGGTGTAACACCATCGGGCATCCGGTCGGTCGCGAAGTCGTGCCAGCTGGCGTGCCAGCTTGTCTTCCCGCCACCGGTCGTCCGAATCGAGAAATGCGATCCACGCACCCTGCGCGTTGCGCACGCCGGCGTTGCGCGTCGCGGCGATGCTGGCCGTGTGGTCCTGCCGGAGGTATCGAAGGCGCGGCTCGCCGAGGCGGGCCAGCCATTTCCCGGTGCCATCGGTCGACCCGTCATCGACCACGAGGAGCTCCCAGTCGGTCAGGGTCTGCGCGCGGACCGACTGGACAGCCTCGTGCAGCCACTCGAGGCGGTTGAAGGTCGGGATTACGACCGACACCAGGGGAGCCATGCGCCAGCCGAGCGAGTGAGGGCGGACCCCGCGGTCCGAGGGGACGCGCGCCTCATCAGTTGAAGCGCACGTACTCGAAGTCCATCGGCTGCCGGTTGATGCCGGTTCGCGGCGGCGCAATCCAGTTGGCGAACCTGCCCGGCTCGATGACCCGCCCGGCCATGAGTGACTGGACGAAGGCGTAGTCCGAGGCGGTGGGCAGCCATGCGTGCGCCGACTTCCTCCACTGCTCCTCGGTGAGGACACGGCCGTCAGGGCTGACATGGCGGCCCGCAAAGCTGCCGATGACGCGATGAAAGCCCTTGTGAGGCAATGCCAGCCGAAACCCCGACCCGGTCTTGGCGATAATGCGGTTCCACCGATCGACGCCCGCCTGCACTTCCCGGATGTAGTCGTCGCGCAGCCTGGCGTTCAGCGCAGTCAGCGCCGGGACCGGCGTGACAACGATGCGATCGCCCGCAACCTCCAGCACGTCGTATGTGCTGTCCGCGAGGACGTGGTCGTCCCCTATCCTCGTCTCTTCGAAGCGTCCCTTCAGACCGGTCGTGTAGTACTGCGCCGCATTCGACGACACCTCGGATCCGAAGAGGTCGAGCGTGATGCTGTAGTGAAAGTTCAGGTACCGCTGAATGGTGGGCAGATCGATTACACCGAGCGCTCGAACGTGATCTGGATCGTCGAGCTTGTGCTCGGCCATGACCTCGGCCGACCGCTGGACGATCCGTCCGATGCCGGTGTCGCCGACGAACATGTGGTGCGCTTCTTCAGTGAGCATGAACCGGCACGTGCGCGCGAGCGGATCGAACCCTGACTCGGCGAGCGACGAGAGCTGATACTTGCCGTCCCGGTCGGTGAAGAACGTGAACATGAAGAACGCCAGCCAGTCGGGCGTCGGCTCGTTGAAGGCCCCGAGTATCCGGGGATTGTTCTCGTCGCCCGATCGCCGTTCGAGCAGGGCCTCGGCTTCCTCGCGGCCATCGCGGCCGAAGTACCGGTGAAGCAGATACACCATGGCCCACAGGTGCCTGCCCTCCTCCACGTTGACCTGGAAGATGTTTCGAAGGTCGTACAGCGAGGGACACGCCCGGCCCAGCATCCGCTGCTGCTCGACCGACGCGGGCTCGGTGTCGCCCTGCGTGACGATGATGCGGCGAAGGATCGAGCGATACTCGCCCGGGACGTCCTGCCACGCCGGACGTCCTTTGTGGGCGCCGAAATTGACAGCCCGGTCTCTTGCCGGCGGCGTCAGGAAAATCCCCCATCTGTATTCGGGCATTCTCACGTAGCCGAAGTGCGCCCAGCCGTCCGTGTCGACACTGACGGCCGTGCGCAGGTACACATCGAGCGTGTGACTGTCGGCGGGCCCCATGTCGTACCACCATCCCATGTAGGCCGGCTGCCAGTGTGCGAGGGCGCGCTGCAGGACCCTGTCGCGTCCGAGGTCGACGTTGTTGGGAATCCGATCGAGGTAGTCGATGTGGGACGTCACGCTCAGACCCGCTCCCGGTCGAACCGGGGACGTGCACCGCTTCGGTAGGCTTTCAAGGCGCCGTGCTCGCCGGCGGCACCCGGTCGGCTGAAGATCCAGTTCTGCCACGCGGTCAGGCGGCCGAACACCCGCGACGTCAGCGACTCGGGCGGTCCGAACCGGAGGTTCGCCTCGAGACCGGTGAGCGCGTCCGGCGACAGCGCCACTCTTGACTCGGTCGCCTGCCGCACCTCGTCGCTCCAGTCGAGCGGATCGAGGGCGACGGTGACCAGCCCAAGAGACACGGCCTCCTCTACTGACAGCATCTCACAGCAGCGAGCGCGCAGCGCGGACAGGTCCCGCTCGCTGCCATAGAAGCGGGCGCTCAGCCGCGACGCACCGTTCACCATCGGCAGCAGGCCAAGGCTCATCTCGCTCAGGGCCAGCTCCACGGGCGGGGTCGCATCCGCGCCGGCCAGAACGTAGCTGCGATCGGCGGCCAGCGCCAATTCGAACAGCGTGCCGGCGAAGCAGGAGCCGGGCTCGACGAACGCATAGATCGATCTCGACGACACCTCCAGGCGTGCCAGGGTCCGCCGGATCATCCCGATGACTTCGCGGACGAACCAGTGGCCCTGATGATCGACGAGGAACCGGTCCACCTCCAGGACCGCGCGGGGATCGCCGCTGGTCCTGAACACCCACAAACCGATCTCGCGCTCGTTGGTTCGCAGATCGAGGATGGCATCGTCGAGCTCGCGCGCCAGCTGCAGCGGCCACCAGGACGCGCCGGCGGCGAGCGCCTGATCGAGCGTCGCGACCGACGGGGACGAGGGAGCCCGAACAGAAAACGTTGCCGTGCGAGCGTCGCGCGCCAGAGAGACGTCGAGCCACTCGTAGTGACGCCCCTGCTCGCCAATCGATCGGCCCAGGGGTGTCAACGACACGCCGGCGGCCGGCGGAGCCGGACGGTCGCTGCCGGCGGCGAGCTCCAGCGCCCGCCGCGTCACGAAGTCCCCGAAGTCCTGCGGGCGAACGACATGGTCCACCAGACGCCAGTCTCTGGCGCGCTGCCCGCGGACGCCGTCCGGATTCGTGCAGAACAGGTCGGCAAGGTCGCGGCGGACATGCCGCTTGTCGGTCAGACGCGTGAGCCCTCCGGTTCCCGGGAGCACGCCGAGCAGGGCGACTTCGGGCATGCTGACCGCCGAGGATCGGTCGTCGATGAGGGCGATCTCGTCGCACGCGAGGGCCAGCTCGTACCCACCGCCTGCCGTGGTGCCGTTGCACGCGGCGATGAACTTCAGTCCCGAGTGGCGGCTCGCGTCCTCGATGGCGTTGCGGGTCTCGTTGGTGAACCTGCAGAAGTTGACCTTCGACGCGTGCGAGGACAACCCCAGCATGTCGATGTTCGCACCAGCCGAGAACACACGCGGTTTCCCGCTCGTCAGGACCACGGTCCGCACCTCTGGATGCTCGAAGCGGATCCGCTGCACGGCGTCGTTGAGCTCGATGTCGACGCCCAGGTCGTAGGAGTTCAGCTTGAGCGTGTAGCCGGGTCGAAGCGTCGCCCGCTCGTCGACATCCATCGTCAACGTCGCCACCGGTCCGTCATAGGCCAGGCGCCAGTGACGGTAGCGGGCGGGGTCGGTCTGGTAGTCGACGCGCGACCCGGCCGCGTCAGCCTCTCGTGTATCAGGCATGGTAGGCCGCGCTATCGGGCGGGCACGGGATCCCCGAGCCCGACGTCAGGACTCGCGCCGAGGGGCGCCGCGCAGGGCAGGTGGAGGGTGAAGGTGCTTCCACGGCCCGGCTCGGTCTCAACCGTAATGTAGCCTTTCATCGCCTCCGCAATGCGCTTGGCGAGCGCGAGGCCCAGACCGGTGCCGTGAATCTGGGCCGCGGCAACCGACGACCCGCGATAGAACGGCTCGAATACGTGCGGCAGGTCCGCCTGGCTGATGCCCATGCCTCGATCCGAGATGCTCACCTGAACTTCCCGGTCCTCGCCGGTGTCGACACACCGGGCTCGAATCCCCAGCCAGCGGCCCGACGACCCGTACTTCAGGGCATTCGTGATCAGGTTCTGCAGGCACTGGGTCAGCGCCACGAGATCGCCCATCACGGGCGGGAGGTCGGCCTCGGTCTCGCGCTCGATCGTGAACTGTGCCGCGTGAATCAATCCCGCGGTGCTGGCCAGCGTCGCATCGATGATCTCGGCCACCGCAAGCGGCCGCAGACTGAATCGCTGCTGAGCCTTGTTGGTCGCCGCAAACAGGAGAATCTGCTCGACCAGATTCGAGAGCTCGGTCACCTGCGTGCCGATGACCGCGCCGTACTGCGCGCGCTGGTCCCTGGAATGCACGACCCCCTGGGCGATGTTGTCGGCCGCCGATCCGATCACCGTCAGCGGCGTTCGCAGCTCGTGGGACACGGCGGTCACAAAGTCCATCTGCAGCGTGGCCAGCCGCTGCGCGCGCA
>CAZCEL010000363.1:0-5365 GCA_964497175.1 uncultured Bifidobacteriaceae bacterium | reverse complement strand
CACGCGTAAGATCGTCGGCAGCGTCAGATGTGTATAAGAGACAGCTCCTGCGTTGACCCACGCGTCCGCCGTGTCCTTGTAGCCGGTCGGCGGCTGGCACTGATAGAGCGGCATGCCGAGCTGCTGCACGGCCCGCACCAGCGGCCGCGCATCGGTCAGGTCGAGACCGGTTGCTCGAACGGAGCTGACCATGAACTCGAACGGCGTCTTCACCTTCGCACGGTACACGTCAGGTGAGCGGAACTCTGGCGATGTCAGCAGCAGCTTCATCACCTCGCTGAGGTTGCCGCTCGTCGCGGCGAACCTGGCCGCCATCCGGTCGACGAGCGCCTGCGGAGGCGTGTCGCTGACGAAACGACGCGCCAGCTTGGTCGAAACAAATCGCGCCGTCGAAGGATGGGCCGCCAGGATGTCGAGCACCCGCTCGCCGTCCTCGATGCCGCCCCCGCCCTTGATCCGATGACCCAGCACGATCTTCTCGCCATCGTCGTGCATCCGCGGGTCGAACCGGAAGCCGCCGCCGAGCCGTGGCCTGTCGATCGTCCAGCCGGTGAACGCTCGTGCCACTTCGGTGACGTCTTTCTGCGTGTAACCACCGTCGACGCCGAGCGTGTGCAGCTCGAGGAGCTCGCGGCCGTAGTTCTCGTTCAGGCCGCGAGGAGCATTCCGCTGACCCTGCTGTGATGGCCGCTGCCCGATCGGCGGGAAAGGCAGCCGCCCGCGGCCGCCGCCCCCGATGGCGCCGCGCCGCGCAAGCCCCCGCCTGGCGCCGAGGTTGGGGCCCTTCGGATCCGCGCTCATCCAGTTGTCGAGGTAGAAGAGCATGGCCGGGCTCTTTGCCGTGGCGCCGAGCAGATCGCGAAAGCGCCCCAGCACGTGCGGCCGGATCGCCTCGCGCTCGTACTCGGTCGCCATGATCCGCACGGGACCCTTTCTCGTGTCGACGTTGAAGTGGTTGAACCAGAAATCCGCCAGAACCTCCTGAAGCTGTCGCTCGCTGTAGACGGCCCGCAGCAGCTTCTGCTCCGACAGCTCAATCAGCGGAAGATTGGCTTGCTGTCGGGCGGCGGGATTCACCATGGGCGCCGGAGGATTTCCGCCGTCCGGATCTTTGGCGGCTTCCTGCCTCCGCGCGCGCCGCTCCGCGAGGGCCGGCAGCTCATATCGCTCGGCCAGCTCCTGGGAGCTCAGGTTGAGGGTCGCCAGGCGCGCGAGCCGTTCCTCCACGGCCGCATCGTCGATCCTCTCGGGGTGAAGTTGCCGGTCGATGTGGGCCTCGATGCCGGTATCCCGGACTTTCGAGATGTCACCCGGCCCGGGGCCGTAACCGATTCGATTCAGGATGTGGACGATGGCCAGGTCGTCGACTGTCTCTGGCCCACCCGGCGCACCTGCGCCGGACGCCGGGGCGGCTTTGGCGGCGCCCATCCAGACGATTGCCGCCGCCAGCGTCGCTGCCAGCGCGCCTTGCAAAGGCGTGCAGAATCGCCGTCCAGCCCTTCCTTGCGGACCTGCCAGACAACCCAGCGCAGAACGCTCCGGTGATGGTTGCCCTCTCATCAAGCTGCTCCTCGAAAACGTTAGACCACGCCGGCGCGGCAACGTTTAACGCCAAACTCTACAATGAGACGCCATGAGCAGCTTCGAGGGACTCGGGGTCTTCTATCTCGGCCGGCGATTCGACGCGGACGCGGGCAAGCCGACGGCCGATCTCGTCCTGTACGACTCGAAGGATCTGGTCACGCACGCGATCGCAGTCGGCATGACCGGCAGCGGCAAGACCGGACTGGGCGTCGCCGTCATCGAGGAAGCGGCCATCGACGGTGTCCCGGTTCTCGTCATCGATCCCAAGGGCGACCTGACGAATCTTCTCCTGACGTTTCCCGATCTCGGGCCCGAGGACTTCGAGCCATGGGTCGATGCTGACGGTGCGGCGAGGGCGGGAAGATCGAGGCAGGAGTTCGCCGCAGAGCAGGCGGCGAGGTGGAAGGCTGGCCTTGCCGAGTGGGATGTCGGATGAGCGACACCCGATGTCACGGGGGATGATCCATCCACCGCACCATCGCTGACCGCTGATCGCTGCCCCGCTGACCGCTGCGGCTGCTACCGAGAGAGCCGCAGGTCGAGTGTGCGGGTGTCGCCATCGAGCAGCGTCACCGGCACGGCGTGCGAGCGCAGCGTCTCGAGAAAATCCGGGTCGCCGTAACTGGTCTGGTCCACAAACTCCAGCCCGATGGCGTAGTAGTCCCCCGGCGGCAGCGCACGCGCCGTATACCGTCCATCGTCTCCTGCCCGGCTGAGCAGCGTGTAGCGGCCGGTCGGCACGGTCCACAGCCGTCGATCCTGCGAGAAGAACAGGGCGTAGCTCTGAGCCGCGCCTTCGCCACGGTCGGTCGTGACGACACCCGATACTTGAGGCGCGCGGTTCGTCAACTCCACTTCCAGGTCGTCGATGCCCTGGGACGGTCGAATCTCGAGGCCCGAATCCGTGACGTCGACGCCGCCGGCACGAACGGATTTGATCACCCAGCCGGGCGATCCCACGGTGGCACGAACCAGCAATCGGCCTGGCGAGGCTTTCGTGGCGAACGTGAAATCCTCTTTCAGGGCAGGCGGGGGAGCGCCCGGACCCGCCGCCATTTCGCCCGGGGACATCGGCTGCAGCGCGAGGCGGATGGCCGATGGCTGGAGCGCGGCGGCGGCTGATGGATCGAGCACGACAACCCGGCCCGCTACATCCACCGGAGTGACAGGCGTGAGCACCACGCCGGTGATGTCCTCGCCGCTCACATCGACAGAAGCCGTTGAGACTTCAGGTGGCAACCCAATCCCGCGCGGTGGCCCGCTCGCCCGCAACAGATACTGCCCGGGTGGAACGCCCGTGAGGAAAAAGCTGCCATCGCTTCGCACGGGACCACCACCGCCGCCGAACGTGAGCGCCGCGCCGCGCGGCAGCAGGCTGACCCCTCCCCCTGAGAGCGGCCGTCCTGTGGAGTCCATCGCCGTACCGCTGATCCTGGCCGTGCGTGTCGCCACGAGCTGCACTTCGATGCCCGAAACTGTGTCCCCCGGTCCAACGGCCAGACGCTGTGCCGACCCGAGCTCGGTCGTACCCGGGTAGTAGGTCGTCGCATAGCCGATGCGATCCAGCGAGGTCTCCGCGACCGGCACGATGGACCGGAGCATGGCGGAGAGAAAGTACTGGCCCGGTGACAGTCCGAACAGCCGGAATTCGCCGATGTCGTTGGTCTGGTCCATGCGGCCACCTGGGAGCAGTCGCCGCTGGCCCTGCACGAACTGGGAGCGAAGCACCTGGACCGTCGCGTCGGGCACGGGCTCGCCCAGCTCATCCACGACACGGCCGGTGATGACCCCGCCTCTCGGGAGGACGAAGTCGACATTCTCGGCATTGTGGCGCTCGCCCAGGGGGAACGGCCTTCCCGGATCGGGAACAGAGGACAGGCGCTTCTGGCCCCACGACACGCTGACGTACCCGCCCTTCTGCGCGCCAATCGTGTACTTGCCGGCGGGCAGATCGCGGAACTCGTAGCGGCCGGCTGTGTCGGTGGACGACGAGCGCGATTCGCCGAGCTCGGCCGACGTAATGCGCACGAGCGCGCCTCGCAGCGGCTGGCCCGAGCCGGCTGCGCGCACGGTCCCGGCCAGGCGGGAGCTGCCCGTGGCGGGCGGCCGCCCGTCACGTGGCGGCGTCGGGAGAAGCTGAGAGCCGCCGAATGTCGTGAGGGTATCCGGCCCCTGAATGATGATCGAATTGATCCCCGCGTCGGGCAAGGGTACGACCGTGACAGCCTGTCCGGCCGCGAGGGAAGCCGAGAAGAAGACCGGCGCTGCAAGCGCTATCGCCCGGGTCATGCAGTTACTCCGCGACGCGGCGTCGCCGTACCGTATCACGTCCGCCTGAGCAGGAATCGTTCCAGTGGGCGCCGCCCGCCTGCTCTGTGCCCTTCCGCGCGTGATCGTCTCCCGTCGAGTGGCGCTCCTCGCTCCGGGTGAGGAGCCGCATCGGCGGATTGTCGCGCGGGGCGCGGGCCGAAGCAAGAATTTCGGCAGCAGGGCTCTACTCCGCGCCCATGAAGGGATAGCGGTAGTCCTGCGGCGGGTTGAAGTTCTCCTTGATGGTTCGCGCGCTGACCCAGCGCATCAGGTTCAGCTTCGATCCGGCCTTGTCGTTGGTACCCGACGCCCGCGCGCCGCCGAAGGGCTGCTGTCCGACCACTGCGCCAGTGGGCTTGTCGTTGACGTAGAAGTTGCCCGCCGCGTAGCGCAGCGCCGAGGCGGCTTCGCGGATGGCCTGGCGCTCGGCTGCGAACACCGCGCCGGTCAGAGCATACGGCGATGTCGTGTTGACCAGCTCGAGCGTCTCGGACCAGCGGTGGTCGTCGTAGGCGTATGCGGTCACCACCGGCCCGAAGATCTCCTCGCACATCGTGCGCGAGCGGGGGCTGGTCGTCTCGATGAGCGTCGGCGCGATGAAATAGCCGACCCGATCGTCGCACGTGCCTCCCACAACGAGGTTGGCCGCGCTGCGCGCCGACTCGACATACCCCGCGATCCGGTCGAACGCCCGCCGATCGATCACCGCGCCCATGAAGTTGCGGAAATCCCGCACGTCGCCCATCGCGATCTCGCTGATCATGGCCACGATGCGGTCGCGGACTTCGTCCCACATCGATCGCGGCACGTAGATCCGGCTGACGGCCGAGCACTTCTGGCCCTGGAACTCGTAGCCGCCTCGGACCACGGCGACGGCGAGCGCCTGCGGATCGGCGGACGGGTGCGCGATCACGAAATCCTTGCCGCCGGTCTCGCCGACGATTCGGGGGTACGAGCGATAGCCGCCCAGCGACGCGCCGACGGTCTTCCAGATCTCCCCGAAGACCTCCGTGCTGCCGGTGAAGTGGACGCCGGCGAGATCCCGATGCGGCAACACGGCCTCGGCGATCATCGCCGCATCGCCCGGCAGGAAGTTGATCACGCCGGGCGGCATGCCGGCGGCCTCCAGGAGGCGCATCAGGTAGTACGCGGCGAACATCGCGCTCGATGCAGGCTTCCAGACAATCGTGTTGCCCATCAGCGCCGGAGCGGTCGGCAGGTTGGCCATGATCGACGTGAAGTTGAACGGCGTCACGGCGTAGACGAATCCCTCGAGCGCGCGGTACTCGAGCTGGTTCCACATCGTGTGATCGCTGACGGGCTGTTCGGCGACCAGCTCCTGGCCGTAGTGGACGTTGAACCGCCAGAAGTCGATGATCTCGCAGGCCGCGTCGATCTCCGCCTGGAACACGGTCTTCGACTGGCCCAGCATGGTCGCCCCGTTGATCGTGTCGCGCCAGCTCGTCGTCAG
>CAZCEL010000362.1:0-5389 GCA_964497175.1 uncultured Bifidobacteriaceae bacterium | reverse complement strand
GTCAGATCATCGACGGGCTGCCCGACGGCGAGCTGCTGCGGCGCCAGCGGTCGGCCGAGCGCGCGCTGCTCAATATGGGCATCACGTTCAACGTGTACGGCGACAGCGAGGGCACCGAGCGAATCTTTCCTTTCGATCTGGTGCCCCGGATCGTTGGCGCGTCGGAATGGGCCACGATCGAGCGGGGCCTCACGCAGCGCATCTCGGCGCTCAATCTCTTCATCGACGACATCTACCACGGGCAGCGGATCGTCAAGGACGGCGTGATCCCGGCCGAGGTGATTCGCTCGGCCAGGGCGTACCGCGCACCGTGCGACGGAATGGATCCGCCTCGCGGCATCTGGTGCCACATCACGGGGACCGACCTTGTCCGCAACAGCGACGGCCGGATTCACGTGCTCGAGGACAACCTGCGCTGCCCGTCGGGCGTCTCCTACGTGCTGGAGAACCGGAACGTGATGAAGCGCACGTTCCCGCAGGTGTTCGAGTCGTCGCGGATCCGGCCGGTCGACGACTACCCGGGCCGGCTGCGCGCCATGCTCGAGTACCTGTCGCCGTCGGACGTCGAGTCGCCGCGCGACGTGTTGTTGACGCCCGGCGTGTACAACTCGGCCTACTTCGAGCACTCGTTCCTGGCCCAGCAGATGGGCGTCGAGCTCGTCGAGGGCCGCGATCTGGTCGTGGCCGACGGGTTCGTGTGGATGCGGACCACCAAGGGCTTCGAGCGCGTCGACGTCATCTACCGGCGCATCGACGATGACTTCATCGACCCCTCGGCGTTTCGTCCCGACTCGATGCTCGGCGTGCCGGGGTTGATGGACGTCTACAAGGCCAGGCACGTCGCGCTCGCCAACGCCCCGGGTACGGGCGTCGCCGACGACAAGGTCGTGTACGCGTACGTCCCGAAGATCGTGAAGTACTACCTGGGGGAGGACATCATTCTCCCCAACGTCCCGACGTTCGTGTGCATCGACGAGACCGAACGTCAATACGTCCTCGATCACCTGGACTCGCTGGTGGTGAAGGCCGCCAACGAGTCCGGCGGCTACGGCATGCTGATCGGTCCGCACTCCACGAGGGCGGAGCAGGCGGAATTCGCCAGGCGCATCATCGCCAATCCGCGCAACTACATCGCGCAGCCGACGCTCTCGCTGTCCCGTGTGCCCACCATCGTCGACGGCGTTTTCGAGGGCCGCCACGTCGACCTGCGGCCCTACATCCTGTACGGCAGGGACATCTTCGTGCTGCCCGGCGGCCTGACGCGAGTGGCGCTCAAGAAGGGCTCCCTTGTCGTCAACTCCTCGCAGGGTGGCGGCAGCAAGGACACGTGGGTGCTCGTCGACGATCCCGGCGTGGAGGAGCCCGAGACGCAGGGGGCGCTGGCCGCCTGCGGCGCGAGGGAGGCGCAGCCACAGTGCTGAGCCGCGTGGCCGACGCCATCTACTGGATGAGCCGCTACATCGAGCGGGCGGAGAACGTCGCGCGCTTCGTCGACGTGAACCTGAACCTCATGCTCGACCTGCCGGTCGGCTCGGCGCAGCAGTGGCAGCCGCTCGTCGACATCACGGGCGACACGCAGAGGTTCGCGGAGCGGTACGGTGTCGCCTCGCAGCAGAACGTCATGCGGTTTCTCACGTTCGATCCCGACAACGTGAACTCGATCTACTCGTGCCTGCGCGCCGCGCGGGAGAACGCGCGCTCGGTACGCGAGATCATCTCGTCGGAGATGTGGGAGCAGTTGAACCGGTCGTACCTGCGCGTCACCGCCGCCGGCCGGCCGGGGGGACCGCTGGCCGAGCCGCAGGAGCTGTTCGAATCGGTGAAGATGGCCAGCCATCTCTTCGACGGCGTGACGAACGCGACGATGACCCACGGCGAGGGGTGGCACTTCTACCAGTTGGGACGCAAGCTCGAGCGGGCCGACAAGACCTCGCGCATCCTCGACGTGAAGTACTTTCTGCTGCTGCCCACCGCCACCGATGTTGGCACCACGGCCGACGACATTCAATGGGCTGCCGTGCTCAAGTCGGCCAGCGCGTTCGAGATGTACCGCAAGCGGTATGGCCGCATCGCTCCCGCACGCATTGTCGAGTTCCTGCTGCTCGATCGCGAGTTCCCGCGCGCCATCCACCACTGCCTGATGGCGGCGCGCGAGTCGGTGCACGCCATCTCGGGCACTCCCACGGGCATGTTCCGCAACGCGCCCGAGCGCCTGCTCGGGGCGCTGTGCTCCGAGATGGCCTACGCGCAGATCGACGACATCATCGCGTCGGGGTTGCACGAGTACCTCGATGAGCTGCAGACCAAGATGAACGAGATCGGCACCGGCATCAGCGACACGTTCTTCGCCACGCGGGTCGCGGCCCCCGCGATTGGCAGGATGCGGGCTCGCCGCGCCTCTGTGCCGTCGATGCCACTCTGACCGACCGTCCATGGCCATTCACGTCGCGCTGCATCACCGGACCCGCTATCGCTACGACCGGCCCGTCACTCATGCGCCGCACGTCGTCCGGCTCCGCCCGGCGCCCCACTGCCGAACGCCCATTCACGGCTACTCGCTGACGCTGCAGCCGCGGAAGCATTTCATCAACTGGCAGCAGGACCCGCACGGCAACTACCTTGCGCGGATTGTCCTCCCGGACAAAGCGCGCGAGCTGTCGATCGACGTCGATCTGGTGGCCGAGCTGTCGGTCTACAACCCCTTCGATTTCTTTCTCGACACCTCCGCCGAACGCTTCCCCTTTCAGTACGAGGCCTGGCTGGTCAAGGAGCTCGCGCCCTATCTCGAGGCGCCCGCTCCCGGCCCGCGACTGCGGCAGTTGCTGGACGGCATCGATCGGACCGAGCAGCGAACGATCGATTTCCTGGTCGATCTCAACCGCCGGCTGTCGCAGCACATCAAGTACATCATCCGGCTCGAGCCCGGCGTGCGTCCCGCCGAGGACACGCTGGCCCGCGGAGAAGGGTCGTGCCGGGACACGGGATGGCTTCTGGTGCAGGTGCTGCGCCACCTGGGGCTGGCCGCGCGGTTTGTGTCCGGCTACCTGATTCAGCTGGCGCCCGACGTGAAACCGCTCGAGGGGCCGCCGGGTCCCGAGACAGATTTCACCGACCTTCACGCCTGGGCCGAGGTGTACCTGCCCGGGGCCGGATGGCTCGGGCTCGACCCGACGTCCGGGCTCCTGGCGGGCGAGGGCCACATCCCGCTGGCTGCGACACCCGATCCCTACAGCGCCGCACCCGTCACGGGCGCGGTCGAGGAGTGCGAGGCGACGTTTCATCACGAGATGCGCGTGACCCGCATTCACGAGTCGCCGCGCGTCACCCGGCCCTACACCGAGGAGCAGTGGCGCGAGATCGATGCGCTTGGCAGGCGCATCGACGCCGATCTTGCTGCAGCCGACGTCCGCCTGGCCGTGGGCGGTGAGCCGACCTTCGTATCAATCGATGACATGGACGGCGACGAGTGGAACCTCACGGCGCTCGGCGCCAGGAAGCGCGAGCTGGCCGGCGCGCTGCTGAGGCGCCTCAAGAAGCGGTTCGCTCCAGGCGGCCTCCTGCACTACGGGCAGGGCAAGTGGTATCCGGGCGAGACGCTGCCACGCTGGGCGTTGGGCTGCTGGTGGCGCAAGGATGGCGTCCCGATCTGGAAGAACGAGTCGCTCGCCGCGGACGAGACTCTCGACTACGGTCATCGCGCGGCCGACGCCCGATGCTTCATCGACAGGCTCGCCAGACTGTTGGAGGTCGACCCCGGGCACGTGACGCCGGCGTACGAGGACGTCTGGCATCATCTGTGGAAGGAGCGCCGGCTGCCCATCAATGTCGATCCGCTGCAGTCCAGGTTGAAGGACGAAGAAGAACGAACGCGCCTGGCGCGCATCTTCGAGCAGGGGCTCGATCATGTCGTTGGCTACGTCCTGCCGATTCGGCGACGCGTCTCGACCGACGCGGCCACCCGCTGGGAGAGCGGACGATGGTTCTTCCGCAGCGAGCACCTCTTTCTGATTCCTGGAGACTCGCCCATCGGGTATCGCCTCCCGCTCGATTCGCTGCCCTGGATTGCGCCGGAGGACGCCTCCGAGATCTACGAGCCCGATCTGCATGTCGCACGCCCGCCGCTGCCGCCCCGTCAGACGTATCTGCGCCCCGACAGTCGGCGGCGGGCGGACGCGCGAGACGCGAGAGCTGAACAGACGCCGCCGCGGCCCGGCGAATCGGCCGCCGGCGCGATCCGGTCGGCGCTGTGCGTCGAGGCGCGGCACGGACGGCTGCACGTGTTCATGCCGCCCGTCCGCGACACCGAGGACTATCTGGACCTTGTCGCCGCTGTCGAGGAAGCGGCGTCGACCCTCGACATGCCGGTCATCGTCGAGGGCACGCCGCCCCATGACGACTCCAGGCTCGATCACCTCAGCCTCACGCCGGACCCCGGTGTCATCGAGGTGAACATCCATCCTGCACACTGTTGGGATGCGCTGGTGCGCAGCACGACGACGTTGTACGACGAGGCGCGCCAGTCGAGACTGGGCACCGAGAAGTTCATGCTCGACGGACGGCATACGGGGACCGGGGGCGGCAATCACATCGTGCTGGGTGGGCCGACGCCTCCCGAGAGCCCGTTCCTGCGGCGGCCGGATCTGCTGCGCAGCCTCCTGGGCTACTGGCACAATCATCCTTCGCTCTCGTACCTGTTCTCGGGCCTGTTCCTCGGTCCGACCAGCCAGCACCCGCGTGTGGACGAGGCCCGCAACGACTCGCTCCACGAGCTGGAGATCGCCTTCACGCAGATCCCCGAGCGGGGCGGCGGCCCGCCCTGGCTCGTCGATCGTGTCTTTCGCAACCTCCTCATCGATGTCACCGGCAACACGCACCGGGCCGAGTTCTGCATCGACAAGCTGTACGCGCCCGATACGAGCGGCGGCCGCCAGGGGCTCGTCGAGCTTCGCGCGTTCGAGATGCCGCCGCACGCCCGGATGAGCCTGACGCAGCACCTGCTCCTCCGCGCGCTCGTCGCATGGCTCTGGCACACGCCGTACGATCGGCCGCTGGTGCGTTGGGGGACGGAGCTGCACGACCGGTTCATGCTGCCGTATTTCGTCGAGCAGGACTTCGAGGAAGTGCTGGCTGACCTGCGGCGGGCGGGGAGCACGCTCCAGCCCGCGTGGTTCGCGCCCCATATGGCGTTCCGGTTTCCCCTCTATGGCGCGATTACGCGGCGCGGCGTCCATGTCGAGCTGCGTCAGGCCCTGGAACCGTGGCATGTCATGGGTGAGGAGGCCGCCGCCGGGGGCGCCGTGCGGTACGTGGACTCCTCGGTCGAGCGGCTGCAGGTGCGGGTCACCGGGATGACGGACGCACGGCATGTGGTCGCGTGCAACGGCCGGCG
>CAZCEL010000361.1:0-5453 GCA_964497175.1 uncultured Bifidobacteriaceae bacterium | reverse complement strand
ACGAAGTCCTCGGCCTTGAGATCGGTCACGGGCCGGCCGCGATCGTCGACGACGGTGACGTCGATGGGAGTCAGCTCGACGGTGGATCGGAATTGCGGCGGATCCTGCTGCGCCCCGCCCGCCACAGGCCCCAGCACCAACAGCGCCGCAAGCGCCACGAGCACGTTCCACGAGCACAACCTCACGTCCGCTCTCCCTTCCTGCCCTTCTGCCTTTCTGCCTTCCTGCCTTTCTACTTGTACGGTGCCGCCCGGTACCCCTGGCGCGCACGGACGCCCTTCCGGCCTTCGACCTCGACCTTGATTTCGCGCCAGCGGTCGTCCCTCGTGCTGTTGGTCGGCTGATAGCCGATGAGATACTGGTTCGACAGCTCGTCGAGCAGCTCGGCAAATGCGGTCTGCAGCTCGTCGATGCTGTCGGTCGAAAACACCCGGCCGCCGGTCGGCATCGCCAGCCGCTGCATCGTCTTTCTGAGGTACTCCTGCGTGATCCCCCGCCCCTGACCGATCATGTACAACGTCACGTCGCTCGATTCGAGGCGGCGCTCGACATCCTCGATGGCGACATGACTGCCCTGGTCTTCGCCGTCCGAGAAGACCACGAGCGCCTTGCGGCCGGCCTGCCGTCCGAGCATCTCCACGCCGCGCAGGACGACATCGTAGAGAGCGGTTGCGCCCCAGGCCGCCAATCGGTCCACGGCGCGAATCCGCTCGGCGGGGTCGGTGGCCCTGCGCGTCAGCGAAAAGATGGTGTCGTTGAATCCGAGCAGGGTCACCTGGTGGCGCTCTGGGACGGCCGCGAGGAATTCTTTGACGGCCTTCTTCAACTGTGCCATCGCCGGGTTCATGCTGCCGCTGATGTCGATGGCGACCAGCAGCTCGAGCGGAACGTTCTCGGAGGCGAAGTAGCTGATGGTTTGAGGCTTGCTGTCCTCGAAGACACGGAAGGCCGACTGCGGGATGCCGGTGATGAAACGGCCGTTGTCGTCGGTGACGGTCACCGTCACCTGCACGACCTCGACGTTGACACGGTCCGCGAACGCGGCCGATCGCGTCCGCGCCGTCCGCACTTCGCGCCGGCCGTCCTTGAGGTTGACGACGAGCCGGACCTGGTGAGCGGCGACGTTCTGGCCCGCGTCCCACTCGCATTGGTACGGCGCGAGCGTGATCACGCATACCTGCCGGCCGTTGACGAAGAACGCCACGTTCTCGACCGGCACCGACGCGTCGATCTCGGCCCTGAGCTCGGTCAATCCGCTGGCGTAGCTGTCGGCTTCGGGCGAGGTAATCCGGATCGAAGGTGCGGTGCGCGAGGGAGCCTGTGCCGGGAGCCGCACCGCCGCCGCGACGCCGGCCAGCAGCGCGATCACGAGAGCCGCCGAGGGAACGTTCCTGTTCATGGCTCGCGAGCCGACTCATTCTCCTCCGGCACGAGCGGGCCGTCTACAGCAGCCGCAACGGCGACGTAATCCTCCAGCCGGCGCCGGTCGAGCTGCTGCGCCCGCCGGCTGAGTGCCCACCAGTCGTTGCCATCCTTCGGCTCCACTTCATCGATGAAGTCCTGGACGGCGACCGTAAGCACCGTGCGGGCCAGCGCAGCTGGCAGCCCCAGCTGGTCGAGGAGCAGCGCCACCTGCAGGTGCAGGTCCACCATCATTGCCGCCATCAAGGGCAACTGGAGGCGCCCGGCCAGCACCGGCCAGGTGCGAGGCGTGGCGAAGCGCGTGCACGCGCATCCCCAGGAGTAGAGTCCCGAGACGCCCCAGGCATCGAGATCCGCACCGGCCAGGCCGCCGCCCAACGAGAGCAACTCTGCGAGCGAGAACGCGCCGGCCAGTGCGTCAGGATCGTTGGCATGGAGCCACACGAGCGCTCGGCGGCGGCGGTTGTCCAGGGCAAGCTCGGTCGCGATCGTGTCGATCGCTTCAGCTCCCGAGGCCAGTGCGCGTACCCGCTCGCGGCCGCGGCCCACCGCCGCCGAGATGAGGCGCTGGTCCGCGTCGGTCAGCCGGCGCGGTTCCATCAGGCCGACGTTGACCGCGAAGGCTTCGCGCTCAGTAGACGACAGTTGGGGTGCGTCGGCGAGACGGTCGAGCGTCAGCCTGCGGAGCCCGAGAGGCGCCAGCGCCACGTCGAGGCCCATCAGCGATCCGGTCACATGCCACGGCACGCCCGGCTGAAAGTCCTGTCGCGGCAGGGCCCAGGCGGCGCGCGCGCGCGACTCGGCGTCGCGCCGTAGGAAGCCGAAGTCGTGGCGCAGCGCCACGTTGGCGCCGAGAAGCGCCGATCCATCCGGGTCGCCGATGGCGGCCGCGTAGGCGATTGACAGCAGGGCGTGCCCCGTCAGGATGTCCACCAGCTCGGTGAGAGACGAGGCGACCTTGTGGATGCGCCGGGTGTCGGACGGCTTCGCCGCTCGCGTCAGATCGTCCGAGGCTCGGGTCACCCACTCCAGCGTGTCGGGCGCCGCCCGAACACCGGGCACCGCAATCGTCACCGACGGGCGCTTCAAGCTGAAGGCGTGGTCCCGGGCCAGATCACGCAAACGCTCGGCAGATCGTCCGGCCGACTCCATGGTTGGCGAAGGCTTGCCGAGGTCGCGAGCGATGCCGGCCACTGACAGCGCGAGATCGAGGGACGGACCTCCCTGCTTCTCGCGCACGATCTCCAGACGCCGCCGCTCGGCAAACGCAAGATCGAGGTGGTACTGGTGGCCCTCCCAGTCGATGAGCGTCGAGGTTCGCGGCGCGGTCCCGGCCAGCGCGGCAATCAACCGCTGCTCGATCGTGTCGCCGCGGGGAAGCGGCACCAGCTCCGTCCCGATCCAGCCGGCGAGGGCGCCTCCGTAGCCATCTTCCTGACTGACGGGCAGGGCGATCAGCGATCGCACGAGCGCTTCGGCTCGAGCGGCGTCGATCGTGTCGGCCTGGCGCATCCGTGTGATGGCGGCCAGCGCTCCTTGAAACTGCGCCAGTGTCCAGAACCGTCTGACCGGATCGACTGCGAAGGCCGTGCTCGCATGATTGACCGCCGCGGCATAGACCGCCGGCGTTCGGATGCCCATCCGCTCGAGCGACAGCATCAGCATGCGATATCGCGGAAACGCTCTGGCCGCTGCCAGGACGTCCGGGAGCACCGAGGCCTCGGCACGCGGGAAGACGCGCTGCACGAATGCCAGTTGATCCAACCGGTCGGCGCGCGAGAACATGCCGCCTTCGGATACCTCGGCCACCAGCCATGCGGCGTCGACGGGTCCCTCGCGCCCGGGCACCGTGTCCCGGTCGCGGACCGTTCCACCTTGGTCGAACACGTCGGCCCAGAATCCCCGGTCGGAGGGAGCTTCGAGCTCGCCGGAGGGCTCGATGCGCGCCCGAAGGAAGAACAAGCCGAGATCGTTCAGGGGGCGGGAAAAGGGCAGCGGGTCAACGCGCCACTCCCGGTAGCTGCCGATCACCGTGCCGGCAAGCTGTCTGAATCGTTCGAGGCGCCGGGCGCTCGAGGCTCCCGCCCCGAAGGCAAAAGCGGCTGCGGCAGGGCTCACGTTCGACAGCACGTCGTGGAGGTACGCGAGCCGACCGTCGTGTTCGCCGAACAGCGCAAGGATGAACTTCTCGGGCGCCGACACGCGCGCGCGCACGACGGTTTCCCACAATGGAACCGCCTCGGCGCCTCCCGCGGGCGCGACGCTTCGATCCTTGATCCGCAGGCTGGGGCCAAAAGCCGCAAATGCGGGTGCGGCGCGCTCGTGCTGATAGAGCGGCGCGAGGACGTCCGGGTGCTCTGCGAAGTACGCCAGCGTCTCGTCGCCGGCACCAAGCAGGCCGTAGGCCAGCAGCGCGGCCTTGCGGTCGGCGACGATCGCGCCAACCAGTTCGCTGTCGGACACGTCGCGGCGCAGGATCCGGCTCCAGGCCTTCGCCCCGAGCGGCACGGGAATCGTGAGCCGGGCGTCCACCGAGTCACTCGAGCCCTTGTCGCCCGATGCTTCGGTGTGTGGTGCCCGCAGTGCATCGAGGGGCTGCGACTGGCGCCCTTCGGCCGGAGTGTACAGAAGCCGAATCAGCTCCTGCAGCAACTGCGCGCGGTCGCCAGCCCGATCGAGGCCCAGACTCTCGGCCACCGCGATCACGTACGGCGGCACGGTGACCTCGACGAGGCCCGGCGCGGCCGCGGCAGCGGAGGTCTGAAATGCCGCTA
The DNA here is from genome assembly GCA_964497175.1 of uncultured Bifidobacteriaceae bacterium. Taxonomy (GTDB): domain Bacteria; phylum Acidobacteriota; class Vicinamibacteria; order Vicinamibacterales; family CAVVIG01; genus CAZCEL01. The sequence goes on along the minus strand of CAZCEL010000361.1, from coordinate 1,257 downwards.
CAATCGTGATGCACAGCAGCGTTCGCGGCACGGTCTCAGTCGCGAGATTATATACATGGCGTCTTCCACTTACACCGCGAAAGACATCACCGTTCTGGAGGGTCTCGAACCAGTTCGCAAGCGGCCCGGCATGTACATCGGCGGCGTCGGATCGGCGGGGCTCCACCACCTCGTCTGGGAAATTCTCGACAACGCGATCGACGAGGCCATGAACGGCTTCGCGTCGAACATTCGCGTCGTGCTCCATGACGATGGCGCATCGATCACGATCGAGGACGATGGCCGGGGCGTGCCGGTCGACAAGCATCCGACGTCGAAGAAAAGCGCCCTCGAGGTGATCTTCACGGTTCTGCACGCAGGCGGCAAGTTCGAGCGCGGCAGCTACAAGACCGCCGGGGGCCTGCACGGCGTGGGCGCCAGCGTGGTCAACGCGCTGTCGAAGGACCTGGTCGCCACCGTAAAGCGCGACGGGGCCCTGTGGGAGATGCGGTTCAAGCAGGGGAAGCCGGTGGGCGCGCTCAAGAAGCTCGGCCCGGCTCGCGGAAGCGGCACCACGGTGTACTTCCATCCGGATGCGGCGATTTTTCCGAAGATCGAATTCGATCCGGCCCTCATTCGCGACCGTCTCGAGACGGCCAGTTACCTCCACAAAGGCCTGCGGATTATCTTCGAGGATGCGACGACAAAAAGCCGCTCGGTCTTCGAGCACACCGACGGGCTGGTGGCTTACCTGTCGAAGATCGTGGGCGACCGCGGCGCGGCCCGCGTGCACGAGGTGCCCTTCGTGCTCACCCGGGACGAGGGCCTGCGCCTCGATCTCGTCCTGCAGTGGACCGAGGCGACAGACGAGCACCTGCGGTCATACGTGAACGGCATCCCCACCGGATCGGGCGGCACCCACGAGAACGGGCTGCGGGCCGGCATCGGCAAGGCCGTCCGCAACTTCATCGACACGCACGGCCTCTCGCCGAAAGGTGTGACCGTCACCGCCGAGGACATTCGGGAGGGATTAACCGGCGTCCTGAGCGTCTTCGTCCAGGAGCCGCAGTTTCAGGGGCAGACCAAGGATCGCCTGAACAACCCGGAGCTGCTCTCAGCCGTCGACGGCCTCGTCGGTGCGACTCGCCGCGAGCGCGAGAGGCCCTGCAGAGAACACACGTTCGCGTCCGACGTGGTCGGCGACGTCCGCCAGATGGAACAGGGCCTTCTACAGCTGCTCGACGACTTTCATGCTGGCCGGCTTCAGGCGTTCGGTTT
>CAZCEL010000360.1:0-5460 GCA_964497175.1 uncultured Bifidobacteriaceae bacterium | reverse complement strand
GCGTGGCTGTCGCGCCGGCGACGGGGCGAGCGACGCAGGTCTCAGGCCGCGCGGCTCGGGGAGCTCTTGGCCGCCCTTGTCCTCCCTGCCCTTGCCATGTACCCGTCCCTGTACGCGTTTGCGCTCCAGGCCAAGGAGCGGCTCGTGGCGAGCGAATTCGCGCCGCAGGCGGCCAGCCAGCGCGAGGACCTTCAACTGCGCCGGCTGCCCCACGCGCTCGAAGCCATTGACGCGATGCCGGCGCTCGACACGCTCGTCACGGGCTCCGAGGACACCGCCGCGCCGACTACCGACCGGGCCTTCATCGTCTGGTCCCAGACGGAGCTTTCGAGCTACCGAACCACGTCCGCGGTGGAGCTGTATGGCCCGAACGGCCAGCTCGTCAGCCGTTTCGCCCTCAACCTCCCCGAGTACACGACGCCCACGTATCAGGCGGGCAGGTGCGCGGACTGGGAGCTGTACGAAGAAGTTTCGCCGTTTGGGTCGAGCCGCCGGCACGTGCTTCGCGCGAGCCGGGCAATCTGTGCCGGCCAGCGCCGTGTCGGCGCGGTCGTCGTCCGGGCGATGCTCGATTATCAATCCCTGCCGTTCATCGCCTCGGACAGTCCATATGTTGAATGGCTGAGGCCGAGCAGGCGCGGCCCATCGGAGGACGCGTTCGGCCGCGACGTCGAGTTCGTGTTCTTCGGCTGGAGCCGGGCACCGCTCTATGCCTCGGGCGCGCGGGTCTGGCCGCTCGCCGACGATGTGTTCGCGCGGCTCGTCGAGTCGCGCGAACCCTTCTGGACCAGCGTCACACGGGATGGAGACGGGTTTCGCGTGTACTTCTTCAACGACCGCGGGGGCATCTACGCGCTCGGCTATCCCCTCATGACGCCTCTCGGGCACGTGATCAACCTGGGGGAACTGGTCTTCCTGGCCGGGGTGGTGTACGGCTTGCTTCTCGTTGTCGCGGCAATCTTCAGGACCGCGACCGCGCAGACGCCCGCCGGCGGCCGGGCGCTGCTCGGAGAGATCCGCGCGAGTTTCTATCGCCGGCTGTTCATCGCCTTCGTTGCCTCCGCCGTGCTGCCCGTCATCGTGCTGGCGCTCGCCACGCGCGCGTACTTCGTCAATCAGTTTCAGCGCGGCGTGCGCGACTCGGCCGAGCAGACCGCGAAGGTGGCCCAGCGGCTCGTCGAAGACTACGCCGCGCTCCAGCAGCTCGGCGCGGGGGCGCTCGATCAACTCGACGATCAGTTCATGGTCCTGGTGCGCCGCGCGATCGATCAGGATGTGAATCTGTTCGATCGCGCCGATCTGCAGGCGACCAGCGAGCGCGATCTGTTCGCCTCGGGCGTGATCCCGACACGCACGCCGGGCGAGGTGTACCGCCGGATCGTGCTCGACCGCCTCCCGACATTCGTCGGCGAGGAAGAGGTCGCCGGCCTCCCCTATCTGGTGGCCGCGGCACCGGTGCGCGCAGGCATGCGCGACGGGATCGTCACCGTGCCGCAGGCGCCGCAGCAGCAGGCGATCGAGCAGCAAATCGACGAGCTGGACCGGCGGGTGCTCTCCGCATCCGTGCTGTTTGTCCTGCTCGGCGCCGCTCTAGGCTACTGGATGGCCGAGCGCATCGCCGATCCCGTCAGTCGCCTTACGAGGGCAACGCGACGGATCGCGCGTGGAGATCTCGACGCGCGCATAGCGGCCGCCTCGTCGGACGAGCTCGGGCGGCTCGTCGACGACTTCAACACCATGGCGGAGGATTTGACGCGGCAACGACGCGATCTGGAGCGGTCGCAGCGGCTCGAAGCGTGGGCCGACATGGCGCGACAGGTCGCGCACGATATCAAGAATCCCCTCACCCCGATTCAACTCTCGGCCGAGCATGCGCGGAGGGTGAACCTGGATCGCGGACGCCCGCTCTCGCCCGCCCTGGACGAGTGTGTCAACGCCATTCTGGCGCAGGTCCAGCTCCTGCGGCAGATTGCGGCCGAGTTCTCGAGCTTTGCCTCGTCCCCCTCGGCCCGCCCGGAGCCGACCGCCATCGCGGCGCTGATCGAGGAGGTCGTCGAGCCGTACCGCGCCGGCCTCGACGGGCGCGTGCGAATACTCGTCGATGCCGCTCCCGATCTCCCGGACGTCCTCGTCGATCGGACGCTCTTCGCCCGGGCACTCACCAACGTGATCGAGAACGCCCTCCACGCGATGCCTGGCGGCGGCCGTCTCACCATCGTAAGCCGCCCGGACCAGGACCCTGGCGGTGCACAGAAACCGGCGGCCGTGGCGATCGAAATCGCCGACACGGGCGTGGGGATGGATCCTGAGGCGCTCGCGAGGATCTTCGAGCCGTACTTCTCGACAAAGGCTACGGGCACGGGTCTGGGCCTGACGATCGCGAAGCGCAACGTCGAGCTGAGCGGCGGGACGATCCGGGTAACCAGCCGGCGCGGCGAGGGCACCAGCGTCACCATCACGCTGCCCGCCGTGCCGGACGCGTGAGACCCGCGGACCCTACATCATGGTCGGGCGCTCGGGAGCGGCGGTCACCACCACCGTACGGACCCGCGTCGTGATCACCGATTGGTCCCCGGCCACGATTTCGAGTTGAAAGCCCGGGTACACGCCGTGGAGCTTCAGGAAGCTGCCGCCGAGCGACGCACCGGCGACGCGAGCGGGCGTAAATTCAGGAAAAAAGGCACCGCCTCGCACGAGCACCTCGGAGGTCTGCGGTGTGGTGACGATGATTTCGTACACGCTGTTTCTCGTGTGTACCGTCAGCCGATCGTGCAGTGACAACCGGTTGACGACGACGCCGTTCTGCCAGTCGTGGCCGCTCCAGTGATCGAGCTGTGCCACCGATGGAATCAGAGCCGTGTGAGCGCTCATGTGCGTGTCATCGCGCAGCCGAATCGCGCACAGGCGCCGGCGTGACCTCCGGGCGGGCCGCCGGCTCGGCGCCCGTCCGGCCGCCCCGGTGGCGCAGCCGCGCCACGGCCATTCCGACAAACGCCGAGGCCAGATACGCGTACGCCATGGCCACCAGCATGTACCGCGGGTGGCTGTTGATCAACACGATCCCTGCCGCAATCGCCAGCAGCACGGTGTAGGGACGGCGCATCTGCAGATCGATGGTCTTGAAGCTGCGGAACCGGATCGTGCTCACCATCAGCACGGCAGGAACGAGGACCAGCGCCAGCGCCAGGAGCGCGGCCCGATAGTCCTGCAGCCCGGCGGGGTACGCGTACACGGTCGACGCCACGATGGCTGCCGCCGCGGGGCTCGGGAGCCCCACGAAATACCGCTTGTCGCCGCCCCCTGCGCTCTGAATGTTGAATCGTGCCAGGCGGAGGGCCGCGCCTGTGACGAACAGGAAGCCCGCAGCCCATCCGACACGTCCGAGCGACTGCAGGCCCCAGGCGAACGACAGCACGGCCGGCGCGATGCCAAACGAGATCACGTCGGCGAGCGAATCGAACTGCACGCCGAAGTCGCTCGACGTGCCCGTGAGCCGCGCGATGCGGCCGTCCAGCATGTCGAGCAGCAGCGCGAAGCCGATGAAGGGCGCCGCCGTCTCCAATTTCCCGTCCATGGCGTACACCACGCACGCGTACCCGCAGAACATGTTGCCGAGCGTGAACAGACTCGGCAGCAGCGAGACTCCACGCCGCACGCGCGGCCTCCTGGTCCTCACCGACCGCCGGAGAAAGTGCAGCCGGCCGGTCCCACGGTCCTTCACGTCCATCAGCGTCTCGACCGAGTGACGTCCTCCCGGACTATCAAAGCGATCCATCCAACCGCCCTCAGTGTAACACCGCGATCACACTTTCGCCGGCGCGCACGGTGGCGCTCACGGACACCTGCAGCCCGGCCGTGTCCGGAACGAAGACGTCCATCCTGGAGCCGAACTTCATGATGCCGTACCGGTCGCCGGCGCGTACCTCTGCGCCTTTCTGCACGCGACAGACCACACGCCGCGCGAGCACGCCCACGATCTGGCGGACCACAATGGTCTGGCCCCCGTGATCAATCCGGATTTCGCTGCGTTCATTGACCAGCGCCGCCTCGTCGCGATAGGCCGGGAGGAAGCTGCCGCGTGTCACGCTGACGTGAGTCACCCGGCCCGACACCGGCACGCGGTTGACGTGCACGTCGAGCGGCGACAGAAAGATGCTGACCTGCTGCCAGGAGCCCTCCGGGGCGGCGCCGGCCACGGCTGGCCCGGCCACGAGCACGCGCCCATCGGCGGGTGCCAGCACGACGCCCGCTCGATCGACAATCTGGCGAGGGGGATCGCGGAAGAAAAAGAGAAAGAAGCCCGCAAGGACGAGAAAGGGGACGCTGACGAGCCACCCGAACGCCGCCCAGGCGCCGGCGGCCAGCAGGAGGGCGCCCGCCACGAAGGGCACGCCCGCAGAATCGATAAGCACCTAGCCGCTAGTACCGTGCGTCAGCCCGACGGCGCCGCATGATGTCCTCCATGCGATCCTTGAGCTGGAGCTTTCGTTTCTTCAACGTGACCTGCTCGAGCTGCTCGGGTTGGGAAAGGTAGGGCTTGGCGGTGAGTTGATGCAGGCGATCCTCGAGCTCATGGTGCTGCGTAGCCAGCTGGCTGAATTCCTCGTCGGTCTGCAGCAAGAGCGTCTTGAGGTCCTGCGACTGCTCATTCATGGCCCGCCTCCTTTGCTGTGGCACGAGTGCCCGTCACCGGCCGAACCTAACATACGGAGCGGGCTGTTTCAAGGTCGCCCGGTCGGTCGCGCCAGAGCACGAGTGCATCCTCGACAGGGTGCGAGTAGTACGCGCGCCGGACGCCAGCCGTTGTGAATCCGAAGCGCTCGTACAGCCGCTGGGCGGCGGTGTTCGACCGCCGCACTTCGAGCGTCGCTCTCGTGGCGCCAAGCGACGCGGCCTCCGACAGCACGCGGGTCAGCAGCGCCGAGGCGACCCCTCGGCAGCGCACCTCGGGCGATACGGCGAGGTTGTTGATGTGCAGCTCGTCGTGAATCCGCCAGAACGAGCAGAAGCCGACGACTCGCCCCTGGTGATCGCGGGCCACGAAAAAAAAAGACACGCCGGGGTTTCTGAGCTCCGACAGGTACATCTCACGCGACCACGGGTTGCTGAATGAGGCCTCCTCGATCGCGAGCATCGCATCGAGGTCGGCCTCATCCGACAGCGGCTCGATGATCCAGGCTCCCATGTCAACCCTGCCGCTCGCGCGCCGTTTCCGCATCGGGCCGCCGCACGTAGAGCGGCCTGACCCCGCCCGGGTCGACGGTCTCGCCATTCCGCGCATAGCGGACCGCCAGCCGTCCGAGAATCGATGCAATCGGCGGAGCGGGAAGCGCACGTGCTGGCGGGCAATCGGGCGGGTAGAACGACGATCCGTCACCGATCACGATTCGCGGGCGTACACCCCGACGCGTCCACTCGGCGACGAGAGGCCCTGGACTGGCCACGCGAGGCGGGTCAAGC
>CAZCEL010000359.1:0-5492 GCA_964497175.1 uncultured Bifidobacteriaceae bacterium | reverse complement strand
TGCTGGCCGTCGATCCGCGGACAGGCGACATCCTGGCGATGGTCGGCGGCCGCTCGTACAACCAGTCGCAATACAACCGCGCCGTCGTGGCGCGCCGGCAGCCCGGGTCCGTGTTCAAGCCGTTCGTGTATCTGGCGGCCTTCGAGTACGCAGCCGACGAGGGGCTCACGGACATCTCCCCCGCGACCCTCGTCGACGATTCCCCGGCGACCTGGGAGTTCGACGATGAGGTCTGGACCCCCGAGAACTACGAGAGCAAGTACGACGGGCCCATCACGCTGCGGCACGCGCTGGCGCACTCCCGGAACCTGGCGACAATCAAGCTGGCCGAGCGCACCGGCTACGACCGGGTCGCCGCGCTCTGGAAACGCCTGAGCGTGGGCGCTCCCCCCAAGCCCTATCCCTCGATCGCCCTCGGTGTCTTCGAGGCGACGCCATTCGAGATTGCCTCGGCGTACACCATCTTTGCCAACGCTGGGATGCGGCGGCCGCTACGTCACATCCTGCGAATCACCAGCGGCGGCGCGGATGTCACCGGGCGACGGAGCGAGAACCCCAGGGCCGTGTCCCGCGCGGAAACCACCTTCCTCGTCACGAGCATGCTGCGGAGCGTGCTCAATGAAGGCACGGGCGCGGGCGCCAGGAGCGGCGGTTTCTCGCTGGACGCCGCCGGCAAGACCGGGACGACCAACGACCTGCGCGACGCGTGGTTTGTGGGGTTCACGCCGGAACTGCTGACCGTGGTCTGGGTCGGGCTCGACGACAACCAGCCCCTCGGTCTGTCGGGCGCACGAGCCGCCCTGCCGATCTGGACCGAATTCATGACGCGGGCGCTCGCCGGGCACGACAACGTGCCGTTCGACGTTCCTCCCGGTATTACCTTCATCGAGATCGATCGCGACACAGGCAAGCTGGCCGGGCCTTTCTGTCCGCGCGTCCTCAGCGAGGCCTTCATCGAGGGGACTGAACCGACCGAGATCTGCGATCTCCACAGGTTCTAGCTCACGACCACGACCGAAGGACGCCTGCCGGTATAATCGCCTCGATGAACCGCGAAGTGTTCGCCGCCGTCGCGGACGCGCTGGCACGCGGGGAGCCGGCCGCGCTCGTCACGATCGTGTCGACGACCGGCTCCACGCCGCAGAGGGTCGGCGCGAAGATGCTGGTCTTCGCCGATGGCCGCACCGTCGGCACCATCGGGGGCGGGTGCTACGAGAACGATGCCTTCTGGAAGGCCCGCGAGGCGATCGGCACGCGTCGCCCGCAGATGCTCCACTACGAGCTGTCGGACGATTTCGCGCAGGAAACCGGGCTCATCTGCGGCGGGCAGATGGACGTGTACATCGAGCCCATCGAGCCCTCGCCCGAGCTCTACGTGATCGGTGCCGGACACGTGGGCCTGCACCTGGCCAACCTGGCGCACGAAGTCGGGTTTCGCGTGCACGTCGTGGATGACCGCGAGAAATTCGCCAACCGGGACCGCTTTCCCCACGCCGTCGAGGTCGTCGCCGACGACATTCCCGCCTGGCTGGAGCGCACCACGCTGCCCGCGCACGCCTGCGTGGTGGTCGTCACGCGCGGACATACCAATGACCTCGATGCGCTGCGGGCACTCGCCCCACGGGAGCTGCGTTACCTGGGCCTCATCGGCAGCCGGGCCAAGGTTGCGCGGATCTACGACGCCCTCACCGCGGAATCGGTGCCCGCGAGCGTGCTTCGCCAGGTGCACGCGCCGATTGGCCTCGACATCGGCGCCGTCACGCCGCAGGAGATCGCCGTAAGCATCCTCGCCGAGCTGATTGCGGTCAGACACGGCAAGATGCGAGGCCGCGACGCCAACGAGCTGTCCATGCAGTGGAACAACCTCGGCAAGGCGTAATTCGCGGTTGGGCCAGGGCCCGGGGCCGCACCCCCGGCGGACGACCCGTTGTATAATCGGTTAGCAGTCTTAGAGTTAGAGTGCCAATGGCAACCGCCGAACGGTCGGGCCGCGTCCTTGCCGCGCTGGTGCGCGAGTACATCGCGTCGGGCGAGCCCGTCGCCTCGTCCGTGCTGGTGAGCGCCGCCGGTCTGGGCGTCTCCGCCGCGACGGTCCGCGCCGTCATGGCCCGGCTCGAAGACGAGGGGTTCGTGCAGCAACCCCACACATCAGCCGGCCGGATTCCGACCGATCGCGGGTACCGCTTCTACGTCGACCTGCTCCTCGAGACCAAGCGATCGCCCCGCACAGCGCATGCCGTCGAGGCGCGACTCCGGCGCGAGAGCGCGACCCCGCTGGTCGACTCGGTGCTCTCGCAGGCCTCACACGTCGTCTCGCAGGCCTCGGGACAGGTCGGGTTCGCGCTCGCCGCGGCGCGCGAGGCAGCCGTCTTCGACCGCGTCGAGTTCATTCCGCTGAGCGCGGCGCGTGTGCTCGTCGTCATCGTGGCCCGCGGCGGGCACATCGTGCAGAAGGTGATCGACATCGGCGAGCCGCTCGGCGCCGACGAGCTGCGGCAGGCCGCCAGCTACCTGAACTCTGAGTTCTCGGGCCTTCCCCTCCACCTGGCGCGGGAGGCCGTCCTCGCGCGCATGAAGGAGGAGCGGCTGCTCTACGATGCGCTGCTGGCCAGGGCGATGCGACTGGCGTCCTCGTCGTTCAGCAACTTGACCGACGACCGCGCGCTGTACGTCGACGGCGCCGCCTCGCTGCTCGGCGAAGCCCACGGACTCACGCTGGGCACGGCGCACAAGCTGCTGCTCATGATCGAGGAGAAGCAGCGGCTGGTCAGGCTGCTGAACGAGTACATCGACGGACACGGGCTGACGGTCGTCATCGGCGCCGAACATCCGGATCCCAGCCTGCGATCGTTCAGTCTGGTCGCGTCGGCCTACCAGGACGGCGCCGGCTGGGGCACGATCGGCGTCATCGGTCCCACGCGCATGCGCTACCCGCGTGCCATCGCGGTCGTCGACGGCGCCGCCCAGGCTGTGTCGCGGGTGCTGCGGGATCCGAACTAAGGTTAGCTGGCTTTCTCTGATGTTCCGGCGGTTGCACCTATGCCTGATGACGAAGCGCTCGAGTCTGTGAGCGATCCGGTCGTCCCCGACCTGGCCGTTTCCGCCACCGCTGTCCCCGACCCGGTTGGCTCGGATCCTCAGAATTCCGAGACGCTGGTCGAGCCGCCCGAGATTGCCGCGCTCAAGCGCGAGCGGGACGAACACTACGATCGTTTGCTGCGCAAGAGCGCTGAGTTCGACAACTACCGGAAACGCGTCGACCGCGAGCGCAGGGAGCAGGCGAGCCAGGCCATCGCGGGGATCCTGCAGGAGCTGCTGCTGGTCGTCGACGACTTCGAGCGGGCCTTGACGGTCGACAGCGGCGAGAGCGCCGCCTCGTACCGAAAGGGCGTCGAGCTCATCCATGCCAAGCTCCACGATCTGCTGCGCAAGCACGGGGTGCGGCCGATCGAGGCCATCGGAACCGACTTCGATCCGAACCTGCATCAGGCGGTCGTGCACGAAGTCAGCCCCGAGCACCGCGAGGGCGAGGTCATCGCCGAGTTGCGCCGGGGCTACATGCTGGGCGAGCGGCTGCTGCGTCCCTCGATGGTGAAGGTGGCCAAGTCGTGAGCAAGCGCGATTACTACGAGGTGCTCGGTGTGTCGCGCACCGCCGCGGAGAGTGAGCTGAAGAGCGCGTACCGGAAGCTCGCCATGCAATATCACCCCGATCGCAATCCCGGCGATCGGACGGCGGAAGAGAAATTCAAGGAGGCGGCCGAAGCGTACGCCGTCCTCTGTGACGCCGAGAAGCGGAGCCTCTACGATCGGTTTGGCCACAGGGGTGTGAGCTCGGCTGCAGGCGGCCCCGGCTTCGACCCGTCGGTGTTCAGCGAGTTCGGCGACTTCTCGGAGATTCTCGGCAGCATGTTCGGCTTCGGGGACCTCTTCGGCGGCGGTGCACGCCGCCGCGGCGGCCCGCAGCGGGGAGCGGACCTGCGGTACGACCTCGAGATCTCGTTCGAAGAGGCTGCCAGCGGCGCCGAAACGACCATCCAGATTCCCCGTCACGAGAAATGCGACACATGCAAAGGCTCGGGGGCGGCCCCCGGATCCTCGCCCTCGACGTGCCCGCAGTGCCGGGGACAGGGTCAGGTGCGCTTCCAGCAAGGCTTCTTTACGGTCTCCAGAACCTGCCCCCAGTGCCGCGGGGCCGGGCGCATCGTCACCAAGCCCTGTCAGGGCTGTCGCGGCGCGGGCGTCGTGACCCGCGAGCGCAAGATCACGGTCAAGGTGCCGATGGGCATCGCCACCGGCCAGCAACTGCGCCTGCAGGGCGAAGGCGAAGCCGGGAGCATGGGCGGACCACCGGGCCATCTCTACGTCGTCGTCCACGTTCAGGAGCACGAGTTCTTCCGGCGCGACGGCGTCAACCTCTTCTGCGAGGTTCCGGTCAACTTCACGACGCTCGCGCTCGGGGGCGAGGTTCTTGTCCCTACGCTTGATGGATCGGAAAGCGTCAAGGTCCCCGAAGGGACCCAGACCGGAACGACGCTGCGTCTCAAGGGCAAGGGGATGCCGGATGTGAACGGCCACGGCCGCGGCGATCTCTTTGCCACGGTCCAGGTGCACACCCCGAAACGACTCACCAGGGAGCAGCGCCATCTGCTCGAACAGCTGTCCGACCTACTGCCGAAGGAACGGTTCGAGCCGCGGGCGCCTGGCGGCGAGGGGGCCGATGAGCGCAACCTGTTCGACCGCGTCAAGGACATGTTCGGGTAGGGCTGGTCGTCGATGAGGCTCTGGCCGGCGCTCGACGTCCGGCACCCCGAGTACGATGTCGGCCTGCTGCTCGCCGCCATCGATCAGTTTGCGCCATCGGCCGTCGAAGAGCGGGAGTCCGGACCGCGCGTTTTCTTCCCAAGCGCCGACGCGCGGGACGGGGCCGCGCGCGCCCTCGCGCCGCGCTTCGCTGTCGCCGCCGTGGATGTCTCCGACGAGGACTGGGCGCGCCGATCGCAGGAAGGCCTGACAGCCGTGACGGTCGGCCGCGTGACGATCGCGCCGCCCTGGGACCTCCCGACTGCTCACGTTTCGACGTTCTCGAAACCCGGCCTTCCTCCCTGCACCGTGGTCGTCCTGCCGTCCATGGGCTTCGGCACCGGCCACCATGCGACCACACGGCTGTGCCTGGCGGCGCTGCAGACGAGGAGTCTCGACGGCCTCGACGTGCTCGACGCGGGTACGGGGTCAGGCGTGCTGGCGCTCGCGGCTCGCGTCCTGGGCGCACGGAACGTTCTCGGCATCGACATCGACGCCGACGCGATCGAGTCGGCGGTCTCGAATCTGGCGCTTAACAGCGGCGTGGACAACGTCCGGTTCAAGGTTGCAGACATCCAGTCCACCGAGCTGCCGTTCTTCGACCTCATCATCGCGAATCTGACGGCAGCCCAGCTCGTGCGGTCCGCTCCGCGACTGTTCGGGCAGGTCCGGCCCGGCGGCGTGCTCATC
>CAZCEL010000358.1:927-5502 GCA_964497175.1 uncultured Bifidobacteriaceae bacterium | reverse complement strand
AGGGCGCGCCGCCGGAAAAGATCCTGGGTCAGCTGGGGTGGCTGGTCCGGACCAGGCTGCCGCGTTCCCCGCGCGGTGTTCGCCTGGCCGTCGAGGCTGTGTTTCGGACGGATCTCGACATGAAGCGGTCGGTAGGGGAGACGCGCGTGCTGCTGGAGCGTCTGGTCGTGGAGCTGGCTGCCGAGCAGCGCCAACGAGCAGTCAGGCCACCTTCGACTTCGCGGCCAGACGGGTCGTGAGGCGGGACTTGTAGCGTCCGGCTGCGTTCGCGTGGATGATGCCCTTGCTGGCCATCCGGTCCACGAGCGACACCGTCTCCCGGAGCGCCGCCCTGGCGCCGGCCAGATCGTTGGAGTCGATCGAGGTCCTGATGGCCCTGAGGGCTTCACGCAGGCGCGCGCGGAACTGACGATTGTGCTCGCGGTTCTTCAGGCTCTGCCGATGCGCTTTGAGCGCGGATGCATGGGTTGCCAAGGAATGCGTTCCCTCCAGAAACCCCTCATTCTACCGCAGAAGTCCCTCGTCCCCCCCCTACGGGCGGCGATCTGTGTAGCGAATAACCTCGCGGCCGTCGATGATCTCCGCGGTCTTGTAGATGTGGGTGAGGGAGTGTGTGGCGGGTTCGGTGTGACTGGGCTGTCCAACCGGCCGGGATTGTCCGGCCAGGTCCCTGACGCGAGACACGTACTCGCGCGTTTCCCGGTAGGGCGGTATGCGTCGGCCATACCGCGCCACGGCCTCTGGCCCCGCGTTGTATGCCGCAAGTGCGAGTCGTTCGTCGTTGTCGTAGCGGTCGAGCAGGCGGCGCAGGTAGGCGATGCCGCCCCGCACGTTCTCCACGGGGTCGAACGGATTGATGACGCCGAGCTCCTGGGCCGTGGCCGGCATCAGCTGCATCAGGCCCATGGCGCCCTTGGGAGACACCGCAAACGGATTGAAGCCCGATTCGGTCTGCACGACCGCACGCACCAGCGCCGGCCTGACCTTGTGCAGCCGCGCGTGCTCGTCGATGATGTCGCCGAAATCGCCAGAGGCGCCTGCGACCGCGGCTCTTGTCGTGCGGATTTCCTCGGCGCCGGGAACAGAGTAGCTGTGCATCGCCGCGCCGTCCTGGGCCGGCCGGTCGGACAGCACCAGGTGTCCGTGGTCGTCGCGCCAGGTGTAGATTTGCGCAGCAGCGGGCGCTGGCCACAGTGCGGCCAGGATGACCACGCCAGAGGCACACCGGAGGAGAGAGTCCAGCCGTGTCATGTTCCGAATCAGACCACCCTAATGCACCGCTGTCCGCGAGAGAGCAGTCCGATGGGGTATCGGCTGATTTGGTGTGCAAGACCAGCGCAATGACCGGGGACAGGACGACCGAGCTGTTCTTCGAGTTCTTCAGCGGTCTGCCGCGCCAGGGGCCGGGCGATGCCGCGAGTACCCTCAGGGCGCTCGCGATGGTTCCGGGCATCGGGCCGCAGACACGCGTGCTGGACCTCGGGTGCGGCACCGGCCTGCAGACGTTGGTGCTCGCCCGCCATGCACCGGCCCGATTCCTTGCCATCGACAGCCATCCTGCGTTTGTGGAGGAACTGAACCGGCGGGCGCGATCCCTTGGGATCGGAGATCGCGTCGAGGCTCGCGTCGGCGACATGCGGCGGCTCGATCTCGCGCCGGGAACCTTCGACCTGATCTGGTCGGAGGGCGCGATCTACGCGATGGGCTTCGAGGCCGGCCTGCGCGCGTGGCGGCCGTTGCTCGCGCCAGGCGGACACGTGGCCGTCACGGAGGTGTGCTGGACGAAGACGAACCCGCCCGGGGAGTGCGCGGCATTCTGGGCCGAGGAGTATCCCGCGATCCGCGACGCGCAAGGACTATTGGCGGCCGTGGACGCCTCCGGCTACCAGACGGTGGGACACTTCACGCTGCCGCCCTCAGCGTGGTGGGACGACTACTATCGGCCCCTTCAGCGCAACGTCGACGAGTTCCGGGCCCGCCACGAGAACGACACTGACGCATTGACGCTGGCGAACCAGGTCCAGCGCGAGATCGACATCTGGCACCGGTACTCGGAGTTCTACAGCTACGAGTTCATCGTCATGCGCGCGTGCTGACGGGGCGTAAGGTGTCTCGGCGCGGCTTCTCGGCTCCCGCCGCCCTGCTGCCCGCGAGGTGACCGCTGATTGCTGACCGCTGACTGCTGACCGCTGAAGCTTCGCCGGTTGACGAAGAACCGACCTCAATGCAGAATTCAGGGGCCGGACCCGAACCAACCCTCTTCTGTCGATGTCGCAACGCTCTCGTGCATGCTTGGGTGCCGCGGTCCTGGCGGGGGCCGCCGTGCTGATCTCTCCTGGCTGCGGCGCCATCAAGCGGTCTGCGATCAGAATGGTCGCCGACACGCTCTCAGAGAGCGGGACGACGTTTACGTCGCATGACGATCCGGAGCTGATCGAGGGCGCGCTGCCGTTCGCGCTGACGCTGTATGAATCGCTGCTGGCCTCCATTCCGAGGCACGAGCCTCTGCTGACGGCCAGCTGTGCGGCTTACACGCAGTACGCGTACGGGTTCCTTCAGGTCCACGCCGAAGAGACGCAGTTCGACGATTACGAGAGATCCCGGCACTTCACCAAACGCGCGCTCGGTCTGACGCTTCGCGCGCGCGATTACTGCTGGCGCGGATTGGAAGCGCGTTTCAAGGGCATCACGTCCAGGCTCAAGGCCGATCCTGTCGGGGCCCTGACGAACGCAACAACCGAGCGTGCGCAGGTGCCGCTCCTGTACTGGTCGGCGGCCTCGCTGGGCGCGGCCATCTCGCTCGGCGGCCTCGATCGCCCCGAGCTGCTCATCGACTGGCCGGTCGTGCGGGCGCTGGCCGAGCGCGCCCTGGCGTTCGACGAGGCGTGGGGCAATGGCGCGGTGCACGAGTTGTTGATGACGGTCGAGAGCCAGGGCGAGGCGCTTGGCGGCTCCGAGGATCGCGCGCGACGGCATTTCACCCGTGCCGTTGAGATCCAGAAGGGATTGTCACCCGGCCCGTATCTGGGTCTCGCCCTGGGCGTCGTCAAGGCGAAACAAGATCGCCGCGAGTTCGAGGGGCTCCTCGAGCGGGCGCTCGAAATCGATCCTGACAAAGATCCCCCGAACCGCCTGGTCACGCTTATCATGCAGAGGCGGGCGCGGTTCCTTCAGGCCCACGTGGACGATCTGTTCCTGGATGAAGGGCGCCCGCTGGCCCTGTTCACCCCCTTGGCCCCCGGACTGGCGATCGCGAAGCCGGAGGATTGACATGCGTGGCAGGACATTGCTTCTGGTGCTCGCAGCTCTTGTCGTCGCGGCCGCGCCCCTCATGGCGCAGGCGGCGTTCAATGTCAGGCTGGCGACCCTGGCGCCGGAGAACTCGCCCTGGGCGACCGCGCTTCGAAGCATGGGCGCGGCATGGACCAAGGCGACCTCGTCGCGCGTGCGGCTCACCGTCTACGCCGGCACGATCCCGAGCGAGTCGTCCGCCATCGCACGCATGGCGGTAGACGGGCTCCAGGCGGCGACGCTCACGGCCGGCGGGCTCGCCGAGATCGACGAATCGTTCAACGTCTTCGGCATTCCTTTCTTCTTCCAGTCGGACGCGGAGCTGGCCTTCGTGCAGGAACGGCTGACGCCGGCGCTGGCCGCGCGCCTCGAGGCAAAGAAGTACCGACTGGTGAACTGGGGGAACGCAGGGTGGGTGCAACTGTTCTCCAAGAATCCGATCCGCAGCATCGAGGATCTGAAGGCCGCGAAGCTTTACACGAGCGAAGGGAGCCCCAAGACCGTGCAGTGGTACACGAGCAACGGCTTCCACGTCGTGCCCCTGGCGACGGGCGAGATTCCCAAGCAGTTGAAGCTCCCGACGGGCGCCATCGATGCCGCACCCAGCCCGCCCGCCTTCGCGGTCGCGCTGCAGTTCTTCCGCGACGCGCCCAACATGCTCGACATCCGCGTCGCGCCGCTCACGAGCGCCACCGTGATGACCGAGAGCGCGTGGAACAGGATCGCGCCCGACGATCGGGCGAAGCTGCTCGCGGCGGCCAAGGAGACCGAGAAGCAGGTGCAGGCGCAGGCCCCGGTGCTCGACGCCAAGTCGATCAACGAAATGAAGGCGGCCGGCTTGCAGGTCATCACGCTCGACGCCCGGGCGCTCGGCGCGTTTCACGCCGCGGCCGACAATCTTCTCGCGTCGCAGCGTGGCAACACGATTCCCTCCGACGTGTTTGACGCCGCCGTCCGCGCCCGCGACGAGTTCCGCGCGTCGAACCGCGGCCGGTAGACCCTCGGTCGATGACCGGTGAGCAGGACGAGCGCCGGGGTGTCACGTCCGCGCCGCTGGCGTGGGCCGCGCGCCTCGAGGATCTCGTTGCCACGTTCGCCGGCATCGGCATCATCGTCCTTCCGCTCGCCGAGGTCCTGCTGCGCCGGCTCTTCAGCACCGGCATTCCCGGCAGCGCGCCTTTCGCCGCGCATCTGACGCTCATCGCCGGCATGGTGGGCGCGGCCATCGCCGCGCGGGAAGGGAAGCTCCTGTCGCTGGCCACCGGGACGCTGCTTCCGGAAGGG
>CAZCEL010000358.1:0-917 GCA_964497175.1 uncultured Bifidobacteriaceae bacterium | reverse complement strand
GGTTACGACGATCCTCGCGCTCGGAGGGCTCCGGCTCCTCCAGGTGCATCGCGAGGGGGCGAAGGAGATCGCGCTCGGCATTCCTGTCTGGATCGCCGACCTCGCCTTCCCAATCGTCTTCGGCCTCATCGCGCTGAGACTGATATGGCGGTGCGCGCCCTCGACCCTCGGCCGGGCCGTTGCTGTGCTGGGACTCGTGGCCGGCTGGTGGCTGTCGGGACATCCTGACGTGCTGCTGGACCAGCCAGCCTGGCCCTGGATCGGGCTGCTGGTCGGCGCGGCCATCCTGGGGATGCCGATCTTTGCGCTGCTCGGCGGCTCGGCGGTCATCCTCTTTCTCATTCAGGGCGACAGCCCGGCCAACGCCGTCATCGGCAGCTACGACCAGTTGACGTCGGCGGACCTCCCGGCCATTCCGCTCTTTACGCTGGCCGGGTTTCTGCTGGCCGAGGGCAAGGCATCCGAGCGGCTGCTCGGCCTCTTCCGCGCCTTCTTCGGCTGGGCGCCTGGCGGCACGGCGGTCGTGACGGCGACGCTCTGCGCGTTCTTCACGGTCTTCACGGGTGGATCGGGCGTGACGATCCTCGCGCTTGGCGGACTGCTGCTTCCCGCGCTCCTCAAGGACGGCTACCGGGAGCAGTTCTCGCTGGGCCTGCTGACCGCGTCCGGATCGCTTGGCCTCCTGTTCCCGCCCGCCCTGCCGCTCATCCTCTACGGCATCGTCGCGGGCGTCGCCATCGGCGATCTCTTCATCGGCGGTCTGCTGCCCGGCGTCCTCATGCTGGCGCTGGTCGCTGCGCTGGGCGTGCGCGAGGGCCTCCTGTCGGGCAGCCCGCGAACCAGATTCCGCGGTGGCGAGGCTGCGGCCGCGCTCTGGCAGGCCAAATGGGAGCTGATGATGCCGGTCGTCATCCTCG
>CAZCEL010000357.1:0-5502 GCA_964497175.1 uncultured Bifidobacteriaceae bacterium | reverse complement strand
TCTGAAGACGAAGATGGTGTGAGGTCGGGAACCAGCGTCAGCGTGGACTGGGCGTTCGCGCTGACCGCCGCTCGGCTGAACGGCAACGGCACGTAGCCGCCCCCGGCCCACACATCGGCGAGGTTCGACACGTGGGGACTGTAGGGCGACTCAGCCTGACCCGGCGCGCTCATGACCACCGACCGGTCCCAGTCGCCGACATCGAAAATGATCTGAAGCGTGGGCCCGGTCGGCGGATCGCTCCCGCTCACGGCGAATACGGTATCGGAGTAGCCTGGCGCCTCGAACGGACCGAGATTGAACCGCGCCCTCGCACGCTGGCCGACCGCCAGCGGATGCGCGAACGTCACCGCGTGCGCTTTCCCCAATGGCCTGCCCTCGACGCCCCGCCGCGCTGCATCGTGCACAGCCGCGTCAAGGGCGTCGACGAGCAGCTGATCGCGGGCCTGTCTGCTGTTTCCGGCGAACCAGACCGGCGACGGCGCAACCAGAAGCGGCACGATCGACTGCTTGAGGCGGGGAAACTCCTTGGCCATGTCCGCAGGCAGGCGCCGTTCGACCAGCAGCCGGTGGAGCGCTGCCTCCCAGACGAGATACAGAGCGGCGTCAACCGAGTCGACCGTCATCATCCGATCCCATGAAAGCAGCCGACGCCTGGCCTCCTCCGCGGCGCCCCTCGCCTGGACTTGTTCGAGGAGCGGAAGTAGTTGAGTCGCGTTCCACGAGAGCACGTCGTGCTGCAGACGCTCGAACTCCGCGACGCTGGCCCGCGCGGTCCGCGCCAGCACAGTGCGAATCCTGGTTTCTCGCGCAAGGCTCCCGCCGGCGGACACGACCACCTGGTCGCGCGGCCGCACCGTCCGGGGCAACGCGTCGAGCGGCAGCCAGCCGATCCACCGGTGCCGGCCCGACCACGCCGGCACCGGAAGATCTCCCCGAGCGCCCATGCGACGCGGTGTCAACGCTGCTACCTGCGCAGCGATGGTTCCATCTCGGTCGGCGTACACGAATTCGGCGGTCGGCAGCTTCCATCGCGCGAGCGCTGCCCGGAACTGGTCCCAGTGCTGCGCGCGGCCGATGGCCAGCGCACCAAGCTCGGAGGCCGTGCCGGGTTCCGCGCCGCTCCAGCGCAGGGCGTAGGCAAGATGTCGCTGGGGATCGCGTGCGACGATGACACCCTGGTCGGTGTACTCCCGCGAGAACTCGAACGGCTCCTGTCGCCCCTTGACGGGAATCTCGTCGCGTTCCGCGGTGATTCCGACCCACCGCCCACGTCGATCCACTTGGGCGGGATTGGCCGGATTGGTCCGCTCGAGGTAGATGTCCTGGACGTCCAGACCCACGGCGGTCATCGCCCATGCCGCGTGCTCGTTGTGCCCAGCGGCCACTCCGGGCAGCCAGGGCGCGGTGGCGCCTATCACATTCCATCCCGGCGCCTCCAGGTGCACCAGATACCGCAAGGCGGGGGCCTCGAACGGCCGATGCGAATCGGCGGCGACAAGTGGCGAACCGGTCTCCGATCGCGATCCCGCGACGGCCCAGGCCGTGCCGCTGGTGGGAGCATCACCGGCGCCTTCCAGGGCCTCAGTACGCGACCGCGACAGGCGCCGGCCGTCGCCGGCGTCGCTACCCGCAGCGTCGCCGGAGGGACCCGGCAGCGGCGCTGCCAGTCCGCTGAAAAACGGCCGGGTGCCGGCGCGCCGCAATAGATCGCTCAGCACGGAATTGATCGCGCTCACGTCGAGGCCCTCGGGCACCTCGGTCGCTCGACCGTCCTGGCGCGGCATGAGTGCGTCCAGCCCATCAGGCCCGATGGTGGCCGCCACCCGCGCGCGGCGCACCTCATCGAGGGCGTCTCGGCTCGCTACGTACGCGTCGGTCCGGCTCAGCAGGTCGTCGGGCTGCCAGGGCTCCGGCAGCCACCCGGCGAGCACGAACTCCTCGGGTGGCTGTGCGCGGGCGCGTGCGACCCAGGCGTTGATGCCTCGCACAAATGCGCCGGCTATGCGCTTGGCATCGGGGCCGTAGCTCGCCCACTCGGCATCAGGATCGCCGCGGTATTGCATGCGCCGCGTCATCGCGTCCCGCTCGATGAAGTTGGCCCCGAGCACCTCCGACAGCCGTCCCTGAGCCGATCGCCGCCACAAGTCGATCTGAAACAACCGGTCGACTGCCTGGATGAACCCCTGAGCCAGGAACAGGTCGTCCGACGTGGAGGCGCTGATGTGTGGAATCCCCCCCTGGTCGCGGACGATGGAGACAGGCGCCGACAGCCCTGCCACCGCGAGTGTTCCGGACAGGGGCGGCACCTTGGACACGCCGGCAGGAGGCGGGACGGCTGCGGGCGGCCGGCAGCCGGCGGCCGCCTGCGTGGCCACGGCCAGCGCGGCGCCGGCCAGCGCCCGCGATACACTAATCGGCATGGCCCTCAAAGACGCTCTGCTGGCGGAATACGATCACGAGCTCGCGACGACGAAGAAGCTTCTCGATCGGGTTCCCGAAGATAGACTGGCCTGGAAGCCGCATGGCAAGTCGATGTCGATCGGCGGTCTGGCGCAGCATATCGCCAACATCCCCAACTGGGGCGCGACAATTCTCAGCGAGGCAGGATTCGATCTGTCCACGGCCCCACCCAACCTCGACGAGCCCCCGTCTCACGCCGCCATCATGCAGTGGTTCGAGGACGCCCGCGTGAAGGCACGGCAGGCTCTCGACAAGACCGATGGCGAGCTGCTCGCGATGTGGTCATTGACGCGCGGGGGCCAGCCGATGTTCGCGATGCCGAGGATTTCGGCCTTTCGGAGCTTCGTCCTCAATCACATGATCCACCACCGCGGTCAGTTGAGCGTGTACCTGCGGTTGAACGACATTCCAGTCCCGTCCATCTATGGACCATCAGCCGACGAGGGATAGAGGGCCCGCCATCGGCGATCGGCATCGCGCTCGGTCGTGACATGATCCTCGGGGCGTTCGTCCCTCGCCCGTCACTGCGCGGCGGACATCGGATGACGCTCTACGGATGGGGGAATCCACGCTACTTCCCCCGCCTACCCGCGCCGACGATCCGCTACTTCGACGTGGCGGCCGACGCACGCGTCCTGGCCCACTGTCACTGGCAGGACGATCCCAGGGCCCACAGCACGCTGATTGCCCTGCACGGCCTCAACGGGTCGAGCGATGCGCATTACATGCGGGGACTCGCCGCCAAGGCGTTTGCCCAGGGCATGAGCGTCGTGCGCCTGAATCAGCGCAACTGCGGCGGAACGGAACATCTGTCGGCGGGGCTCTTTCATTCCGGCCTGACCGAGGATGCCCGGTACGTCATCGACGAGCTGATGCAGGTCGACGGTATCGCGGCCATCGGCGTCGCCGGCTATTCGCTCGGCGGCAATCTCGCCTTGAAGCTTGCCGGGGAGTACGGCGGGAGTCCACCCGCGGCGCTCGGCGCGGTGGCGGCGGTGTCGCCGATCCTCGAGATCGGCGAGTGCGTTCGTGCGCTCGAGCGACCGGGCAACTGGCTCTATCAATGGAACTTCGTGCGAGATCTCAAGCGGCGCATGCGCCGCAAGGATCGCGTGCGCCCCGGCGCGTTCGATCTGTCGAAGCTCGATCAGATACGCACCGTGCGCCAGTTCGACGGTGCCTATACGGCGCCGCACTTCGGCTTCCAGGATGCTGAGGACTACTACGATCGGGCGAGCGCGATGCGCGTGGTCGACCGGATCCGCATCCCCGCACTCATCATCGCCTCGGAAGACGATCCGTTTGTGCCCTCGCGGCCCTTTCGCGATCCGGCGATCACCGGCAATCCACACATCGCTGTGGCGCTCTCCAAGCATGGCGGCCACTGCGGGTTCGTGGCTGCGCCCTCCGGCGAGGACGACGGGTACTGGGCGGAGACCGAGATTGTCGAGTTCATGACACGGCACGTGCGGCGGCACGAACGGCCTCAGGACACGCCGGCCACGACGTTGTCCGGTTCGGCCCTCAGCCCAGCCCAAGTCGATCCATGAGCATCCTGGCGAGCTCGGGACCTTTGCCCTCTTCCTCGTGCTTGAAATAGACGAACACATCCTGGCAGGCGCGCGTCTCGCGCGCGATGGTGTCCGCCCATCGGGCGATGTCGGTAGGGGTGTAGCCCTCGTCGCGGAGGCGGAAGTACGCGTAGTCTGCGGTGACGCGGACGGGAGTCGACAGCCTCTCGCTGTCGGCCACGCACAGGGCGAGGTTGCGGTCCGCGAGGCGGCCAAAGATCTCATCGTCCAGCCAGGAGGCGTGGCGGAACTCGAACGCCGCCCGCACGCCCGCCGGGAGCGAGCCGAGAAACGCGTCGAACGTGGCGAGATTCTTCCTCAGGCTCGGCGGCAGTTGAAACAACAACGCGCCGAGCTTGTCCCCCGCTGATCGGGCCACCTGGCAGAACCCGCTGACGAGATCGCCGCAGTCCTTGAGGCGGCTGTCGTGGGTGATGCGCCGCGGCGCCTTCAGCGTCAGCTTGTACGGTGCAGGCGTCTGCGCCACCCAGCCCGCGACGAGCTTCTCGTTCGGCATCCGATAGAACGTGTAGTTGATCTCGACCGTCGGAAAGCGGGCGGCGTAGTACGGCAGCATCCTGGCCGCCGCGAGGTCGGCGGGATAGAAACTGCCCTTCCACTCTGGATAGTTGTAGCCGGATGTGCCGACCCAGATCATCGCTGCACCATGGCGAAGGAGGACTGTAAACTACCTGCATGCGCACTTACAGAGCTTTTTGCGTGAGCGTGGCAGTGACCCTGCCTCTGCTCGCCGCAGCCTGCGGCGGGGCGAGTGATCGTCGCGAGTTCGAGCTGCAGGGCCAGATCCTGACCGTGACGGCCGATCGAATGGAAGCCAACATCAAGCACGAAGAAATCAAGGGCTTCATGGCCGCGATGACCATGCCCTACAAGGTGAGGGAGCCGAAGGAGTACGACGGTCTCGCCCCCGGCGATCTCATCACCGCCACCCTGGTGGTCATCAGCAACGGTGCGTACTTGAAGGACGTAAGGAAGACCGGCAGCGCACCGCTCGACCCACCGCCGCCGGAGGCCGCACTGCCGCCGGCCTCCTCGGGGTTCGAGCTGTTGAAGGCGGGCGAAGCGGTGCCGAACATCACCTTCACCAGCCAGGACGGACGTGCGGTTCGGTTCGATTCCTTCAAGGGGTCCGCTGTGGTTGTGACGTTCACGTACACCAACTGCCCGCTGCCGACGTTCTGCCCGCTGATGGACCGCCACTTTGCGACGCTGCAGGCCAGACTGAAGGAAGCGAAGAACGCAGCCGCCGTCAGGCTGCTGAGCGTGAGCATCGACCCGGTCGTCGACACGCCGCCGGTGCTCAAGAAGCATGCGCAGACGCTCGGGGCCGATTCCCGCATCTGGACGTTCGTGACCGGAGACCGCGACGAGCTCGATCAGTGGGCGTCGCGCTTCGGGATTTCCGTGTCGCGGGCGCTGAACGATCCGCGCGACATCACGCATAATC
>CAZCEL010000356.1:0-5509 GCA_964497175.1 uncultured Bifidobacteriaceae bacterium | reverse complement strand
CGGCGGAGTTGCTGGGTCCGATGGTCCCGATAGCGGAACGTGACCTGCCCGTGCTTGCGGGTTCCGCAAATTCGCATCCCGATATTCCTGCAGGGCTGCATGTTGCGCAGTCGTGGGAAAACTCAGATCGGCCACCCAGCGACGGTACGCAAGGGTCCACCCCTCGTTCCGGGATAGCGGCGCCCCTGTCGCAGGAGGAATGCCTTCAGCCGGTACTTCGCCTGCGTCCCGACGCCGACGGCGTCTTCGCGCGCCCGGACGAGATCGCGCATCGCCTCATCCGTGTCGTCCGGCACGTAGATCGCGCGCAGTTCGCCAGCGCGATGCAGCCGCGCGAGCATGAGACTATCCCGCCGGTCCGTCTTGACCCGATCCCCGCTCCGCTTCGGCACCATCGACGGACTCACGACCACACAATCTTCCCCGCGCTTCGTGAGGTGCCGATAGATCCCGAAGCCGCAGGGGCCGGCCTCGTAGACGAAGTGGAGCTCCCGGTCCGGCGCGCGCAACGCGCGCACGACCTTGTCCAACGGTTCGAGATCACTCGCGACCACGCCGTAGTGGCGGACTTCCCCGTTGCGGTGGCCCTCGGCGATCGACACGTCGATCGTTCCCTTGTGGACATCTAGACTAGCCCGACGAAGATGCTACGGTTCAGTGCGAGCGTCGTCGTGACGCTGGCGGCTTAGAAACTCATCCTGGCCCTCATTCCGGTCTCCTCATGACGAGCGCCGTCGCCCATGCGCGTCAGTTGTCGCCAGACTCGGGGGAGGGGCCGCGCCTCGACATCGGCCGCCGCGACCAGATCGTCCCGGTACGGGGCGACGATCTCGAGGAACGCCTCAGGCGTCGATTGCACATTCCGGTGCACCAGTACCAGGCCAGCGGCGTCGAGAATGCAGACGCACACGGTCTTCACGTGGCGATCGATCCCGCAATAGTGGCGATGCTGACGGCTGTAGAATCTCATTCGGTCCTCCTCCTGCGCGAGCTCGCGCATGTACCCTGCGTCAAGCCTACCGGTGGTCGGTAGGTGCACAGGGGGAGGGCTGAATGAGCATCACGCAAGTGGAGCCGACGCGCCCGTCGTTCCTGTGCTAGAGCCGACGCTTCCGACGGTCCGTGCCATCATGTCGCTGCGAAGCGCGGCTCATTTGGCACGTTGGGGTGTCCAAGACTGAACCAAGCAGACAACTTCGGCGATGCCACCCACTGTCGCAAACACGGCAAAAGGTCCGATTGAGTACCGGCTCGAAGGCCGCGGACCGACGGTGGTCGTGCTGAACGGCGGCCACTGCAGCCGAGAGACCCGGCTGTCGCACGAGCAGCTGGCGGCCGCAGGCTATTCGGTTCTGACGCCGTCGCGGCCTGGGTACGATGAGACCCCACTCGATGTCGGCCGGACAGCGCAAGACGCGGCTGACGCGATCGCGGCCTTGCTCGACGCGCTTCGGATTTCTGCCGCGACGGTGATCGGCATTTCTGCCGCCGGTCCCACTGCGCTGGCGTTCGCGCAACGTCATCCGACTCGGACACAGGGGCTGATCCTCGAGTCCGCAGTCGCGACGGACTGGAACGAGCGAACAAAGTGGCGCGCTCGCCTGGGATTTGGCCGTGCCGCCAAGGTGACGTGGGCCGTCATGCATCTGACCTGGAAGCTATTTCCCAATCTGATGCTCAAGGCCGTACTGCACGATCTCACGAGCCTCGATGTCACTGCCGTGTTGAAGCGGATGACGCCGGCCGACTGGCGTTTCATCGACCGAATGATTCTGACCTGCGGGCCAAGTACTGGTTTCGTGAACGACGTGGAGCACACGGTCGACCACCTGGCTACCATCACAGCGCCAGTGTTGGTCATGTTTTCACCCTATGACAACACCGTCTCGCCGAACAATGCTCGGCGACTCTCCGCTGAGATCGTGAAGTGCGAACTGTTCGAAGTACCCTCAGATACGCACCTCATCTGGATTGGCCCGTCCTCGAATGATGTGTGGCAGAAGCGGCTCTCGTTCTTGAGGTCCACGACAACGGCAGCCCAACACCGCACTGGAGCCACCGGCGCGCGTGGTGAAGCCTGAACGCACCGCAGCTCATCGCGCACGTTATGCCGCTCAACACAACGACTACGATGACCGATCCCATTGCGATACCCACACTACGCCTCGGTCTCGCCCTTTGGGCGGCCGGCATGGCCGGCTCGGTTGCCATCACGACCATGGTGCTGCCGCGCCTGCTCGGGCAGGTGCAGGAGCCGCTCCCCGCGCCCCTGTGGGTGATTTCACTCGCGAGCCTGGCGCAGAGCGCGCTCCTTCTCGCGCTCGCCGCCTGGGCTGGCGCAAAGCTTACGCCGTCGGTTGACCTCCGCGCACCGGCGTTCGAGGCGGTCGCGACAGGCCGTCCCATCGGACCCGCACTCAGGCCGCAGCTTCTGCCCGGCCTCATTGCTGGCGTACTGGGCGGGATTTCGCTGTTCGCCGCTTTCCGGTACGCCCCCGCCGCCGTGGCGCAGTTGCAAGATCGGTTCGCGATTCCAATCGTTGCCCGTGTGCTCTACGGCGGAATCACCGAGGAACTGCTTCTGCGATGGGGCCTCATGACTGCGCTGGCGTGGTTGGCGTGGCGGTTCCTGCAACAGCGGCGAGGTCCTGTGCGGGCAGGTTTCCTCTGGCTGGCCATCGCGCTCAGCGCGCTCATATTCGCTGCGGGTCACCTGCCGGCGGCGTCAGTCCTGCTCGGTGCCATGGATGTGGCCGTCGTGACATTCGTGATCGGCGTGAACACAGCGTTTGGAGTGCTCTTCGGGTACCTGTTTTGGCGACACGGCTTGGAGTCAGCCATGATCGCCCATGCCCTGGCACATACGGTGAGCTTCTTGGCGAACCCTTCGTGAGAGGGAGCGGCGTAACAAGCGTTGGGCAGACAACGACGCGACGGAGAATGCCGAACCAGGGGTACAGGATCGAGATCATTCCGTATGATCCGGGCTGGCCGTCCGCATTCGAGGCCGTTTTCGGGCCGGGCTGGGGAACTTGGCCCTGCGAATCGACCATCACGGTTCGACGGCGATTCCTGGATTGGGAGCCAAGCCAATCATCGACATTCAGGTTCCGAGGCTGTCGGCTTCTCTGTAACGAGAATCTCTTTCAGCTTCTCCAGCTCCGGCGGAAGCTCCCCGGCGCCGGCCGGCGCGCCGCTCGTTTTCAGCAGGAAGCTGATCACGTCGATGACCGCTTGTGGCGTCATGCTGTCCGGCGCATCCTGGGGCATCGTCGTGCCGATCGTCAGGAACATTTCGGAGAGCGGCAGGCCGCGCCAGCGGTGCTCGAAGATGGGGCCCACGAGTGCGGGTGCACCGGCGTCGCTCCCGCCGCCGCTCAGGTCGTCGCGGTGGCAGTAGCCGCATGCCTTGATGTAGGTGTTCTGGCCGCGTAGGGCCTGCGCTTCGGTATAGACGCCGTCCCAGACGGACCTGCGCGGCTGGGCGAAGGTTCCAGCACTCAGGACGAGTGCGACGGCGCCAAGCGCGCCGACGAGCCCGGGAGATCTCGTCATCGGCGCAATCATACGATCAAGTGAAGGACCGGTCCGCGGATCAGACAGACCACCCAAGGACCAGGAACGCCAGGGACCAGGGACGGACCCGGGCCCAGGGCAACCAGTGCCCAAGGACCCGTTACGGCCTCCCCACATACCCGTTCCGCGCTCGCACGCGGTGCTCGCCGCCACGTATGCGCACGCGGATACTGTGGTACCCGCCGTCGGTCGCCCGTGGCGAGGAGTAGCCGAGCAGATACTGGCTGTTGAGCTCGTCCGCAATCCGCGAGAGGGCGTCCACAAGCTCGCCGCTGCCATGCACAACTTCGGTGCGCCCACCGCTCTGATCCGTGATCTCCTGCAGGGCGGCCGGGTTGACTCTGGTGTTGATCGCGCGCGGCTCGGGCGAGTCGATGGCCACCGCGTAGACGAAGGCGTCGCTCCTGAGCAGGGCCGACCGGACGTCGCGAACGCTGGCGTCGCTCGCCGTGTCGGCGCCGTCGGAGATCACGAGCAGAGCGGCGCGCTGTCGGTTCCGCGCTTCGAAGCGCGGCAGCATCGAGACGATCGCATCGTAGGCGGCCGTGCCGCCGAACGGCTTGATCCGATCGAGAAGCGGCCCGATGGAACCGCGATCGGCAGCCCACTCGGTCAGCAGATGCGACCCATGGTTGAACGCGGTCACCGAGAATTCATCGTCCGGCGCGAGCATGCCGGTGAGAAACGCCACCACCGCCGCCCGGGCGTCCTCGATACGCCGCCCGAACATGCTGTCGCTGATGTCGAGTAGCACGCCCAGGCTGACGGGCACGCGTTCGCGCGTGAACTGCGTGATCGTCTGTGGCTCGCCGTCTTCGAAGACCTCGAAGACATCCTGCGCCAGAGCGGTCGCCAGCCGCCCCTCGCTATCGAACACCGTGGCGTTGATGGTCGTAAGGGCAATGGCCGACCGGAACACCCTCTGCTCGGCTCCGTGCTGAGCCCGGGCCAGCAGCAGTCCGGAAGCGGCCATGAACACCACAAGGCCGAGCGCCGCTGACAGCACCTGCACGAGAACTATCCTACAGGCAAACTTCAACCCTTTGTCTGCCCGCCATGTGACTTCGACGAGTTCGGTTACCACATCCCTGTGGTCCTGCAGGCTTCGGCATGGTATCGGCCTTGCCATATCGCATACGCACCGAGACGATGGTGACGCTGACTCTCACCCACGCACTCAGGCAGGTACCGGCGGCGGCGCGTACTGGTGCCTTCGGCAACCTCATGTTTGTCGCGTTCGTGGTGGCCCAGGTCTGCGACGGTGTGCTCACGTACCTCGGGGTGGCGCGGTTCGGCCCGCAAATCGAGGCCAACCCCGTCCTGGCCTGGTACGTCTACGCGTTCGGTGCTGGCGCTGCGCTCGCTGGCGCGAAGATCTTCGCGGTGGTGTGCGGCATGGGCCTGCATCTTTTCGGCATGCACCGCACGGTCGGCCTGCTGACGGTGTCGTACGTCGGCGCCGCCCTCATTCCCTGGATCGGCGTTCTGTGGCCGTGAGCGGCTATCTGGCGACCGCCGCGATGCGACGAGCGGCCTCGGCGACGACTGCCGCGTTGTCAGCTGCCACGCGACCGTCCGGCAACTCGAGGATGTCCTCCAGGCCCGCCCGCGTGTCGTAGCCGCGGCGCGCGGCTTCATCAATCAGCGGCCACGCCGTCGCTCCGCTGCCGTGCAGCAAACGCGGCGCCTTGACGGCGGCCCTGTCCAGCACCGACTCGATGCCGGCCACGGCCTTCAGCGCGTCGGCGACGTCGCGGCCGCGCGGCTCGAGCAGGATGCGCAGACAGCGCCCCGCAATCCCGCTCCTGACGGCCCGTTCGGCGGCTGAGGCATCGAAGAGCCCGGCCTCGATGCCCACGCCGCGCCCCATCAGCAGCTCGGCAAGAGCCGGCGAGCCCTCCTCGTTGAAATTCACCGACACAAAATCGGGAAG
>CAZCEL010000355.1:0-5511 GCA_964497175.1 uncultured Bifidobacteriaceae bacterium | reverse complement strand
CCCGACACAGTTGCGCCGGCGAACCAGGGTCCGGCCGGCGCAACTGTGTCGGGTGCCACATCATCGAGGGCGATGGTGGGGACTTCCTGAAGCTGGTGGCTGAGCCGACGCTGGGCCCCCCCATGCTGACGCCGGAAGGCGCGCGAGTGCAGCCCGACTGGCTGTACGCTTTCTTGAAGGATCCGATCACGATTCGCCCCTGGATCGACGTCAAGATGCCCACGTTCGGCCTCGACGACCAGAACCTCAACGGTGTGATTCGCTACTTTGGCGCGGTGTCGAACACGCTGATGCCCTTCCAGACTCACCGGACCGTGACCGCCTCGACGGGCGGGACGAGCGTGGGCAGAGAGCTGTTCGATCTGCTGAAGTGCCAGCAGTGCCACGTGCTCGGCGCGATCCCGAAGGAGCAGCCGACGGCGAATCTGGCCCCTGACCTGCGCATGACACCCGAGCGCCTCCGGCCGGAATGGGTTCTGGACTGGCTGAAGCGACCGTCGGATATTCTGCCCGGCACGCGAATGCCGGCGTTCTGGCCAGACCATCCCAAGTCGTTTTATCCACAGCTCGGCGGCAGCGCGGAAGCGCAAATTATCGCCATTCGCGACCACCTGTTGACCTTCCGGGGAGGGCCCAGTCCGAGAGATCCAGCGCAGGTGGCCGACAACGACTGACGCGGGAGCCCGGCTCGGCTCGCTATAATCCTCACGCATGCCGCGGGCCAATCGCGGGACCCTGCCGCTCGTTCACCCGAGTGTCTACCTCGACAGCAGTGCGCACGTCATCGGCGACCTCGAGGTCGGCGAGGAGAGCAGTGTCTGGATACGATCGCCGGTGATGGGCAGTCCGGGCAAGGGGACGCGCTCACGCGCACCGGACTAGGTGGGCGGCACGTGATCAGTACCAAGCCCCCCGGGGGCACCCGAGACTTCCTGCCCGACGACGTCCGTCGCCGGGAATACGTGACGCGTGTCGTCCGCGAGGTGTACGAGCGCTACGGATTCGAGCCGCTGGAAACACCCGCCTTCGAGCATGTCGAGACCCTCCTCGGAAAGTATGGCGAGGAAGGCAACAAGCTCATCTTCAAGATCCTCCGGCGCGGGGAGCGCGAATCCAGTGGAGAGACCGACCTCGCACTGCGGTACGACTTGACCGTGCCGCTGGCGCGCGTGATCGCGCAGTACCAAGATGAGCTGCCCCGGTTCTTCAAGCGATATCAGATCCAGCCTGTCTGGAGGGCCGACCGCCCCGCGCGCGGCAGGTTTCGGGAGTTCTTCCAGTGCGACATCGACGCGGTGGGCTCGACCTCGCGCGTCGTGGAAGCCGAGCTGCTCGCTGCGGTGGCCGACGTCCTGGCGCGTCTGGGGTTCGAGGACTTCATCATCAGGCTGAATCACCGCGCCGCTCTCACCTCCCTGATGGAAGTGGCGGAGGTGCCGGCCGTGCAGCACGCCGACGCACTCGTGGCCCTCGACAAGCTGGACAAGATCGGCGTGGAGGGGGTCGCGGCCGAACTGAGCGCACGGGGCATCGCGTCGGCCGCCGCGTTGCGGTGTCTGGATCTGTTCATTGGTCCGGGCGATGTCGACGCGGGACGCGCCTCCGCAGTCTGCGACAGACTGGAGCACGCACTGCGCGCGCACCCCGCCGGTCTGGTGGCGGTTTCCGAGCTGAGAGACATCGTGGGTCTGCTGGACGGGAACGCCGTCGCCGATCGAATCCGCATCGATCCAGCTCTGGCGCGCGGGCTGTCATACTACACGGGCGCCATCATGGAGGTGGCGGTGCCGGACCTGGCCGGCAGTCTTGGAGGGGGCGGTCGCTACGACAACCTGGTCGGCATGTTCCTTGGCCGCGAAGTGCCCGCGTGCGGATTCTCGCTGGGGCTGGAGCGCATTCTTGTCGTGATGGCCGAGCGCGAGATGTTCCCCGCCCGGATATCGACTGGATCAGTGGATGTCGTCGTGACGTTTCTCGCCGATGGCCTGCGCGCTGAGGCGCTCGGACTGGCCGCCGACCTGAGGGCGGCACGGGTCCGCGTCGACGTGTACCCCGAGACGGGCAGAAGGCTCGACAAGCCTCTCCGGTACGCCGCCGGCCGCCACGCGCCGATGCTGGCGATCGTGGGCGACGACGAACACGCCCGCGGCGAGGTGACGCTGAGGGATCTGCAGACCCGTCAGCAGGAGAGCGGCCCCCGCGCAACGGCTTCCGACTGGATCGTCAGTCGTCTCCGCATCGCGGGCTGAGGGGCCTCCCGATTCTTTTCGGAGACAGAAGGATGGCAGATCAACTCGGAGACTGGACTCGCACCCATACCTGCGGCGCGCTTGCGCCGAAAGACGTTGGCCGCCGTGTCATCGTGCTGGGGTGGGTGCATCGTGTGCGGGACCTGGGTGGCGTGCTGTTCATCGATATCAGGGACCGCGACGGGATCTCGCAGGTCGTCGTACGTGACGACGAGGCGGTGCTGGCGGTTGCCAAGCGCCTGCGGTCGGAATTCGTGATCGGCGTGCGTGGGACGGTACAACGACGTTCGGCCGACACGGTCAATCCCAAGCTGGCTACTGGAGAGGTCGAGGTGCTCGCCGAGGAGCTCAGGGTGCTCAATGAGGCGAAGACGCCGCCGTTTCAGGTCGCCGAGGACACGCCCGTCTCCGAGGATGTCCGCCTCAAGTACCGCTTCCTCGATCTGCGACGGCCTCGCCTGCAGGCCAATCTCGGGCTCAGACACCGAGTAGCGCTCGCCACCAGGCAGTACTTCGACGCCCACGGGTTTTGGGAGATCGAGACGCCCATCTTGACGAGGTCGACACCTGAGGGGGCACGGGACTATCTGGTGCCCAGCCGAATCCACGCCGGCGAGTTCTACGCGCTCCCGCAGTCGCCGCAGATCTTCAAACAGATCCTGATGATCGCTGGCATGGACCGCTACTTCCAGATCACCAGGTGCTTCCGCGACGAAGACCTCAGGGCCGATCGTCAGCCGGAGTTCACGCAGGTGGACGTCGAGGTCTCGTTTGCTACAGAGGGACTCATCTTCGACCTGATAGAGCCGCTCATGGCTCGCCTGTTCCGCGAGCTCGACAGGGACGTCTCCATGCCGTTCCGGCGGATGTCGTACCGGGAAGCGATGGCCCGCTACGGCTCGGACAAGCCGGATCTGCGCTGCGGTCTGGAGATCTGCGATCTGTCCGATCTGTTCAAGGAGTCCGAGTTCCGCGTGTTCCGGCAGATTGTCGCCGACGGCGGCGTCGTCAAAGCCATCGCCCTCACGGGCGGAAACCGGTACACTCGCAGTCAGATCGATGTGCTCGTCGATCAGGCCAGGCAGCTGGGCTTCGGCGGCCTCATCTGGGTCCGCCCGGGCGAGCCACCGGTGAGCTCGGTCAAGGCGCTGACCGGAGGCACGCTGCAAACGGCGCTGGCAACGAGCCGGGCGACTGCTGACGATCTCCTGCTGATCAGTGGCGGCATGGCCGAGCCGACCGCGAAGCTGATGGGGCAGCTCCGTCTGCTGCTTGCCAAGCGGGACAACCTGATCGACCTCAGTCGGTTCGAATTTCTCTGGGTCGTCGATTTCCCGTTGCTCGAGTGGAATGGCGGGGAGGGCCGGTGGTTCTCGATGCATCACCCGTTCACGGCTCCCGCGGATGCCGACCTGGACAAGATCGAGACGGAGCCCGGCGCCGTACGCGCCAAGGCGTACGATCTCGTTCTGAACGGCAGCGAGGTCGGCGGTGGAAGCATCCGAATTCACGACGCCGACCTGCAGGCGCGAATGTTCCGGCGTCTCGGCATCAGTGACGACGACGCGCGCGCGCGGTTTGGCTTCTTTCTCGAGGCGCTGCAGTACGGCACGCCGCCGCACGGCGGCATTGCCCTCGGCCTGGATCGCCTCGTTGCGCTACTGGCCGCTGAATCATCGATCCGCGAGGTGATTGCGTTTCCCAAGACGGCGGCGGCCGTCGATCTGATGGCCGGGGCACCTTCCTCGGTGGACGCCAAACAGTTGCGGGAACTGCACTTACAGGTCGGCCGGTAGGGGCGGTATAATCACCTAAGTATCTGCAAGAGAAGGAGATACCGGCAGCCGCCGCTCAATGAAGAGAATCACCGTTCCGCAGTCTGGGATCGAGTCGCTCTTCGGCCCCTACGACGAGAACCTCAAGTACCTCGAATCACTCTTCGCCGTTCGCATCCGCACGCAGGGAGACGAGCTCATCGTGGACGGCGATGATCCCGGGCCGGATCGCGTCGGCCGCGTGCTCAGCCAGCTCACGTCGCTCATGCGAGGAGGGTACAAGCTCTCGCAGGGTGATGTGAGAACTGCGTCGGACCTGGTCGCACAGGATCCGGCCGTGGATTTGCACGAGCACTTCGTCAGGGGCACGCTGACGCCGGCTGGGAAGCGCAGGGTAGCTCCCAAGACGCTCAACCAGAGGCGCTACCTGGATGCCATCGAGGCTCACGACATTGTTTTCGGGATTGGTCCTGCTGGAACGGGAAAGACGTACCTGGCGATGGCTCAGGCCGTGGCGTTTCTGGTGGCCAAGAAAGTCAACCGCATCATCCTGGCCCGGCCGGCCGTGGAGGCCGGCGAGAAGCTGGGGTTTCTGCCTGGAGACCTCCAGGAAAAGGTGAACCCGTACTTGCGCCCCTTGTACGACGCGCTGTACGACATGCTGGATGTCGACCGGGTGGCCCGCTTTGTCGAGCGGGGCACGATCGAGATTGCGCCGATTGCATTCATGCGGGGCCGCACGCTCAACGATTCGTTCGTGATCCTCGACGAGGCCCAGAACACGACGTCCGAGCAGATGAAGATGTTTCTGACGCGGCTGGGATTTGGCTCGAAGGCCGTCATCACCGGGGACATCACGCAGATTGATCTTCCCTCGGGCAGGACCTCCGGGCTGATTGAGGCCATCAAGGTGGTGGGCGCCATCGAGGGGATTGCCTTCATTCATTTCGACGATCGGGATGTCGTCCGGCACAGGCTGATTCAGCAGATTGTCAAGGCGTACGAGGTTTTCTCTATGGGCAACGGGCGTCCGGGTGACCGGGAACACCGCGACCGCACGGCGCACGGCGCGTCGCGTGCCGACGAGCCCGGCCAACCCAGTGCCTCCTGACATGGGAACCTCGAGCGACCGCCCGATGCCCAAGTCTCTGAGGCTGCGTGGGCGGAGAGTCTACGGGCGATCGGGCCTCCACGTGCTGGCGTGCGACGGGCAGGGTCGGCCGGTCCGTGGAAGTCTGGCGCGATGGCTGGAGCGCATTGTACCCCGCGGCACACGCGGCGTCGTGTCGGTGGCACTGGTCAGCGATGCCCGAGTCAGGGCCCTGAATCGCTCGTATCGCCGGAAGGACTGCACCACGGACGTGCTCAGCTTTCCGGCCACCGCGACGCCGGCGGATCCCCAGATGGCCTTCGTCCGCATGCCGTTTCTCGGTGACATCGTCATCGCGCGGGGTCTGGCGCGTCGTCAGGCCGCGGCGGCCGGCCAC
>CAZCEL010000354.1:0-5546 GCA_964497175.1 uncultured Bifidobacteriaceae bacterium | reverse complement strand
AGCAGCAGGGGAGGGCCGCTCCCGCCCCGCACGAGGTTGATCGTCGCGCCGGAGGTCGAAACTTTGCGCGTTTCGAAGCCAGGAAAGAGCAACGGAGCCCCCTGGCCGGCCGAAGAGGTGGACCCTCTCGCGGCGACTGCCCCGGCGCCAGCGGCCAACGTTGTCTTTAGAAAGTCGCGTCGGTGATACGGCATGGCTGCCCCTCTACCGTGAGCTCGTCGTCCGCTCCTGCGCCCGATGCCCGGAAAGAATTCCCGGCAGGCCCAGGTTGCCCTCGTGGCACGCATACTCGAACAACCGGTCGGGCGAGGCCTTCATCAGGAGGCGCGCCGTCCACGGCCGCGTCCAGGTCGAGGGATCGGTGGCCGTGAACTCGTACTGCAGCGTGTCGGGTGAAATCCGCGTGAAGCGCTCCACGAGGTGCAGGTTCTCGGACGCGCCGCGCAGGTGGCTGAGCGCCGAGAAGTTCGTGGTGTCGACGACCAGCGTGTCACCCTCCCAGCGGCCGCGCGAATCCCCGAGTATCTTCGTGATTTTCTTGTCGAGGTGCGGGCGCCCGTCGAGCGGAATGATGCGCACGTCGTGAATCAGCTCCTGGATGATCACCACGTACCCGGGCAGCTGCAGGACCTGATAGTTGCTGTTGTACCCGGCCAGCAGGTTGGGCCAGTCGGGCGAGTTGAGGCAGCGCTCGAACTGGTTCCGGTCCTCCGGGCCGTCGGCCGGGTTGGTGTTGCGTCGTGCCGTGCGCTCGGCCTGCCGCCGGGCCGCCTCGGTCGTATAGGCCGGAATCTTCCCGTCCGGCGGATCGACCACGAGCGAGGTGCGGTGGTCGAACCAGCGGTTGGCGAGCCAGAACTGGTTGTAGTTGCCCGTTCCGCCGTCATTCGACGTGAACGTCTTGGCCTCGCTGAGCGCAGCCGTGTACAGGCTGTCGAGGAACGCCGCGTCGCCGTCGCCGGCGAAAAGCTCCGCGGCCCGCTTCTGGAGCGAGGCCAGTTCCGCATCGGTCAGCGCGGCCCTGCCGCTCAGCACCGCCGGCCGCTCGATTGGCGTCGCGGCGTCGTTGGCCCACACGCCACGGATGTCGGGCTGGCCGTCGGGAGTCTTCGGCACCGTGTACCGGCCCGCGCGCGGCGTGGCGGCAGAAGATGGAACCTGAGCGGCGAGGGGCGCGACGGCGACGGCAGCCAGTCCTGCGGTGACAGCCAACAGCGTCGAGCGAATGAAGCGTTCAGCGCGCATGGCCTACCTCCAGATACCTCGCGGACATTATAGACAGGGTGCCTGCCTCTGCCGGGGTGCCTCCGCCCCGGCATTCCTCGACAGTGCTCGGCCGGATTGTGGTCAGGCGTTGAAGGGTCGATATCGGCGTCTCGCGTGATCGGGTCGGCCCATCGCGCTCTTGCCGAGGAGGGACACGACCTCGTGGGACCGACGTGTAGCGTCACGGGCGCCTCGGCTGACTCGGCCGACTGTCCACCTGGCGCTCCGGGCGTCAGCCGAAGTAACCTTCCACACATGACAAACAAACAGTTCTTTCAGGCGCGGTATGGAATGGAGGGGGACACGTCTGCGCGGGTTCTCGCGGCGGTGCCGGGCGACAAGCTGGCCTGGCGGCCGCACGAGCGCTCGCGGTCGGCCGAGGAGCTGATCGGGCATCTCATCGGCCACGAGCAGGACCTGGCGGAGCTTCTCGATCGTGGAACGATCAATCACCGCATGCAGGTGCCCTTCGGCAGCATGAACGAGGCGATCGCCCTCTTCAAGGAGGCGCACGCCGCCGTCGAGCAGAAGCTCGCGGGCGTAGGCGACGGGGCCTGGGACGATGGAAAGGGGCAGTTTCTGGTGCAGGGCAAGGTGGTCATGGAAGCGCCGTGCCGCGACCTCGCGTGGCTGCTCTTCTTCGACTCGGTTCACCATCGCGGTCAGCTGAGCACGTATCTGCGCCCGATGGGCGGCAAGGTTCCGGCGATCTATGGACCCTCGGGCGACGCGGCACCGTAAGCTGGCAGCGAACAGCAGTCAGCGATCAGCCTTCGGCCTTCGTCGGGCTGCGGCACGACAGGATCGTGCGGGAAGCCGAGAGCGCCGATCGACTCGCGCGCGCTGAGTGCTGTTCGCTGTGGCTGTTCGCTGACCGCTGTGCGCTGACCGCTGACCATGCTCATCGTTCTGGGAGGCCTGCCGGGCGTCGGCAAGACGGCGATTGCCAGGGAGCTCGCGCGTGCGGCCGGCGCGCTGCATCTGCGCATCGACTCCATCGAACAGGCGATCAGGCAATCGGCGCTTCGGGTGGAGGTCGTGGAGGACGCCGGCTACCGGGCTGCGTACGTCGTGGCCGAGGACAACCTCAAACTCGGCCTGACGGTGATCGCCGATTCGGTCAATCCGCTGCGGGCGACTCGAGCCGCCTGGGCCGCCGTCGCCACACGCGCGCACGTGCCGATCGTCGAGGTCGAAATCATGTGCTCGGACACGGACGAGCACCGGCGGCGCGTCGAGGCTCGAACGTCGGACATTCCAGGGCACGCGCTACCGACCTGGCAGGACATCGTCGAGCGCGAGTACCACTCGTGGGATCGCGAGCACCTGGTGATTGACAGCTCGCACCAGAGCATCTCGCAAAGCGTTAAGACGATTCGATCGACGATGACGTTTGTCGCCGCCTCCCGGGGTCCATGGCGTCCGTATGGGTTGCCTTGAGCCCATGAAGCCTCGCCGCTTCTTCCTCCTCGCTCTCGTCCTGTTGGCTCTCGTGATGGCCGCGATGCAATGGAGCGCGGCCAGGTCGCGACGTGCCGAAGTCGCTCGACTCGCCGAGCTGCTGTCGCTCCGCGAGGGGCTGGCTGTCGCGGAAATCGGCGCCGGAAGCGGCTGGCTCACGATCGAGGTCGCGCGGCGACTCGGCCCATCCGGAAGAATCTACGCGACCGAGCTCGGTTCGGGACGCGTGGATGACCTCCGGCGGGCGGTTGGCGACGCCGGATTGAGTAATGCAACCGTGCTGGAGGCCGGCGAGCGATCGACGAACCTGGCTGCCGCGTGCTGCGACGCCATCTTCATGCGGCGGGTCTATCATCACCTCAGCGACCCGTCTGCGATCCTGAGCAGCATCCGCGAGGCGCTCAGG
This sequence comes from uncultured Bifidobacteriaceae bacterium, assembly GCA_964497175.1. Lineage (GTDB taxonomy): Bacteria > Acidobacteriota > Vicinamibacteria > Vicinamibacterales > CAVVIG01 > CAZCEL01. Next base: position 2,413 of record CAZCEL010000354.1, on the reverse strand, counting down.
ACGCGTGGGCGGCTCGTCATCATCGAGTTCAGGTCCGATGGACTTGTCGGGATGTTCACCGGGATGGGGATCGACTCCCAGGCGCTCGTCTCTGCGGTTACCGCGGGCGGCTTCGATCTGGTCACCACCGGGGACTGGCCCGGCTGGGATCACCACGTGGCGGTGTTCGAGAAGTCGGCGGACGGTCGGACGGAACGATGAGCGGAGCGACCGTTCGAGCATCATGACGTCGGGCGGGATCGAGACGCGAGGGCGGGAACCGCCAGTGGGGAGTGGCTTTCAGCAGCATCGAGGGACGCAATCGTGTCATGCGGGCCGCGCCGATCCCTCGCGATCGCCCGTGGCTGGCGACGTCCGAGCGGCGGCGCAGGTCTGGAACTTCCAGGATGAGAACATGAAGAAGCCGGGCGCGAGCCAAAGCCAGTCGGCACCGGAACGTATCTCGAAAAGAATCGCCGGCCTCGGGGACTGGCGTGGGGACACCCTCAGCAGAATGCGCACGCTCATCAAGGACGCAGACCCGGATGTCGTCGAGGAGGTAAAGTGGGTGAAGCCCACGAACCCGGGCACTCCCACATGGTCGCACGACGGGATCATCTGTACCGGCGAGGCATATAAGTCCGTTGTGAAGTTCACCTTCGCCAAGGGCGCGTCTCTCGAGGATCCGGCCCGTCTGTTCAACTCGAGCCTCGACGGCAACGTGCGCCGCGCGATCGACATCCACGAAGGCGAAGAAGTTGACGCGTCCGCCTTCAAGGCCCTTGTTCGCCAGGCGGTCGCCTTCAACAGTGCTGCCAGGTCGAAGTCTTTGAAGAAAGCGGTCCCGGCGCGGACACGACGCTAACTGACGGATTCCTTCGAGATCGAAGTGACCGCACTCCTGACGTGAACACAATGGCCGGTAAGACGGCGAGGGTCGCAGAAAAGGCCGCCGCCAGGCGGGTCGCTGCGAAGGCGGCCAAGCCGAGGACGGGCAGGTCATCGGCCCGCAAGCCCGCGAAGCCGGCCCTCCTCGCATAATCAAAGCTCTCTTTCAGCAAGGCGGCGGAACTCGTCAGGGACGGATCGCACAACCCGCGATACTGACCCATAATCCACCGCCTGTCGTCCGAAGCGCTTGCGGATCGCATCGACGGCGCGGTCTGCGCGCGACCGCGCCAGGCCTTTCTTCGTGCCAGGACGGCGTCCTTCGTCGGCAAGCCCGAGCGGCAGTTCCAGTTGCACGATCGCATGCGCTTCGAGATGTGAGACGGAGATCGCCAGCAGCGAGATCGTCCTCTCGTCACGGTGATCTGCAAGGACGCCGCGCACCAAGTCCTCGGCAATCTCAGCGAGAGCCCTCGTTGCGGAAATCGGTGCCCGAAGCGTGAGCGAGCGCGTGACCGAGCGCAAATCGGCGAATCGCACGCGGACCGTGATCGTGCGGCCGGCCAGCGATTTGGCGCGGAGCCGGGCGCCGATGCGGTCGGCGAGATGATGGAGCGTCGGTTTGAAGACGCGCTCGATCGCGGGCCGTCGTCCGAGCGCCGATTGTGCGCCGGCGGAGCGCGCGCGCCGGCGGCTCTGAATGTGCCGTGGATCGCGGTTCCACGCGAGTGCCGTCAACTGTCTTCCGACCGCGTGTCCAAGCAATCGCTCCACGGATTGAGGAGAGCTCGCAGCCAGTTGACCGATGGTCGTGACGCCGATCCCCGCGAGCCGCGCCTCGGTGGCGGGGCCCACACCCCACATCAATGCGACGGGCAGCTCGTGAAGGAACTCGAGTTCAGTGTCTGGATCGACAACGACCAATCCATCCGGCTTGGCGACCTGCGATGCGATCTTGGCCAGGTGCTTCGTACGCGCCACGCCGATTGACATCGGCAAGCCCAGCTCGGCGCGCACGCGAGCCCGAACGGTCCTTGCGATCTCTGCCGGCGAACCGAAGAGATGCGTGCACCCTGCAACGTCGGCGAAGGCCTCGTCGATGGAGATGCGCTCGATGGAAGGCGTGAAATCGCTCAGGATTCCGATGGCGGCGTCGCCGAGCCGTTGGTATTCGTCGAAGTGTCCGGTGACAAACACGAGGTCGGGACAGAGCTGCCGCGCGCGCCGTCCAGGCATGCCGCTTCGCACGCCGAAGGCCCGTGCTTCGTAAGAGGCCGCGAGCACGACGCCGCCGCCGACCGCAATCGGCTTGCCGCGCAGGCGAGCGTCGAGCAGCTGTTCGACCGACGCATAAAAGGCGTCGAGGTCGGCGTGGAGAATGGTGGCTGTGGAACCCATCTCGTTGCCTCCTGGCCCAGCGCCACCGCGTCCGCCCGCCGCGCTCCTGAGAACCCGGACCGCCACGGGAGGCGAGCGTAGCATATTCGCTGTATCTTCGCCTGTCTCTTATACACATCTCCGAGCCCACGAGACTAGGCATGATCTC
>CAZCEL010000353.1:0-5579 GCA_964497175.1 uncultured Bifidobacteriaceae bacterium | reverse complement strand
AATCCTCCGGAGGGCGCTTGCGGTAGCCGCCGGGCGGCGATTCGCCGTAGGGCGGCGGCGTCTCGCGGACCAGGGTCGCGTCGCCCACGCAGGCGTCAGGGCCGTACTCGAGCAGGGCGCACTCGATCGCCTCCTCGAAGGCGCGCTCGGAGATCTCGGGGCTCACGGCCGCCTTGAGTGCGGGCGAACCGCAGTCGCTTTCGGAAGCTTCGGTGGCTCTTCGAGGATTTCTAGGAGCGAATCCGCGCAGTAGACGCGATTGCGCTTCGCGTCCCCTACGAGCGCAACGATACCCGCCGACTCCAGCCGATCGATCGCGCGTTGGGCCGTCGAAAAGGCGACGTCGAGCCGCTCGGCGAGCCTGTTGACAGTCCAAAACGGATTCTCGGCGAACAGGTCGATCGCCTTCTCGGGCAGACGGGATGGGGCTCTTGCGAGACGCTCGCGCCAGCGGATGAGCAGATCGTCAATGCGCCTGATGCGGCCGAGCGCGTCGTCGGCCTGCCCGGCCGTTCCCGCCAGGAAGTAACCGAGCCATTCCTCCCACTCGCCGCGCTCGGTGACTCCGGAGAGGCGCGCGTAGTACTCCGGGCGCGTCACCTCGAACCATGCGCTCAAATAGAGGAGCGGCGAGGGAAGCACACCCTTCGCAACGAGCAGCAACGTGATCAGCAGCCGGCCCACCCGACCGTTGCCGTCGAGGAACGGGTGGATGGCCTCGAACTGCGAATGCACGAGCGCCGCATGCACCAGCGGCGGCAGCCTGTCGTCGTGCAGGAACGTCTCCCATGCGCCGAGGCAGTCCATCAATCGGTCGGGTGGAGGCGGTACGAAGCTCGCGTCGGCGGGCGTGCAACCCGCGGGGCCGATCCAGTTCTGGCTGCGCCGGAATTCGCCCGGCGTGGCCGCGTCGCCGCGGACGCCGCGCATCAACGTTTCGTGCAGCTCGCGCACCAGGCGCAGCGAGAGCGGAAGCTTGGGTAGGCGCTCCACGCCGTATTCGAGCGCGACGACGTAGTTGCCCACCTCGCGCAGATCGGCGGGGCTGCGCTCGACTGCGGCGCCCGCCTCCGCGGCGAGCAGCTCGCCGAGCGTTGCCTGAGTGCCCTCTATGCGGCTCGAGAGGACGGCCTCGCGGCGGACGAACGGACGGATCAGCAGATGTGGATTCGGCAGCCGGCGGCCTTCGCCGGCGAGCCGGCCGACCGCACGGTCGGCCGCCGAGAGTGCCGCCGCGAGTCCAGCGCTCCACTCGATCGGCGGCGGCAGAGGCTCGGGCACGTAGGCGCGATAGCCGCCCGGGCAGCGGACCCGGCAGCCGTGCGGGTGGCGCGGGCGAGGGCTGGTCACGGGCTCCCTTGTTAGCGGCCGTGAAAACAACAGCCACCATTGTTATCGACATAGGCCACAAACGCAAATAGCGGTCTTTGCCGCCGGTTGCAGCCCGCCGCTCATCCGCTCGAGCTACTTCAGCTCTTCCGCGCCGCGCCCGCCTCCCCGGCCTACGCCGAGACCCCGGCAGGCGGGCACACGTCGATCTTGCCCGTCACCGCGGCGGAGATGAGGGCGGTGCGAAGTTCCTTGAGGCCCGGTCCGTTTCTTCGAAGGCGCGGTCGGAGATCTCTGGACTCATGCGGTTCCTCCCCTGCCCAGGACGAACCGTGCCCGCTCCACGCGGAGCATTTCGAAGGGCGTCATGAACTTGACCTTCATGCCAATGCACACGTTCGGGATCTTGACCTGACGCACGCCGTCGCTCGGTACCTCGTGGGTGACGACGACGTGGCGGTGAGCATGGGCGTGTGCCACGAGGTAGTAGTCCGGGTCTTCGAGAAACGCGCTCACGGCCGCCGGCCGTTAGCGCTGAGTCGCGACCCACTCGACAACCGCGGCCAGGCTCGCGAGCAACGCCTCGTCGGGCGCGAGAAAGAACCCGTTGCCGCGGTCGGCCGCCCACTCCGTCAGCTCGTCCGCTCCGGCGCGAAGCTCGTCGCCGACCTTCTCGATGCTGAACACGCGGCCCGCTTCGTTCTGCTCGATCAGCCATGCCCAGAAGGCGGGCAGAAGTCCATACCGTAGTGACGGCGCTTCGCCTCGATGAAGACGTTCGCATCGAGAAGGTAGGCCATCAGACCGGATGCTCGAGGCTCGAGCCCAGCTCGCGGAAGGTTGCTTCCTTCGCGATCCCGAGCAGGCGGAACGCGTCGCGGTAGAGCGTCTGCCCTTCCAGCGTGCTCGCGATCAGCGCGCGGGCGAAGCGGCGTGAGAGCCGGGCCGCCTGTGTCAGGTAGAAATCGCCCCCGCTCGTCTTCGGCCGTGCGTATATTCGAGCGAGTTCCGCGTCGTAAGCCTCCTCGAACGCGTCCCGCGAGAGGCGCCGCGCATCGAGCAGCCGGCGCAGGATGACCAACGTGCTTACCTTGAATCGCCGCGCCATCCGCCCCACCTCGGCGAGCGCATCGCCCCGAGGCAGCTCTTCTCGCAACACCGCGAGCGGCACCAGCAGCTCGGCCGCCACGCGGTTGCACCAGGATTCGACCCGTTGCGAGGGCGCGGAAGCCGGTGTCACGTCCGTGAGCGCCGACTCGCCGAGCCAGAGGTGCGCCAGCTCGTGTGCAAGGGTGAACATCTGCCCCGCCTTGGTTCACCGGTTTGCAGTTGAGTTGACATCCTACGGCTCCGCGACCGGCTCGAGCTTCAGGACCGCCCCGTCCGGCATGTCGGTCGTCAGGTACAGCAGGCCATCCGGCCCCTGCCGGACGTCGCGGATGCGCTGGCGCAGCTCGGTCAGGAGCGCCTCCCGACGCACTTCGAGCCCCTGCTGGTTGAACGTGATGCGCGACAGCTGCATGCCCGCGAGCCCGCCGACGATGAGATTGCCCCTCCACAACGGGAACTTGTCGCCGGTGTAGAAGACCATCCCGGAGATCGCGATGGAGGGCTTGTAGAAGGTGACGGGCTCCTCCATGCCGGGCGCTGAGGTCGGCGGCTGCACGCTGGGCGGCGGGAGCCCCGACTGCCGGCCGTCGGCGTCAAACGTGTACGCGCGCCCGTAAGTCACGACCGGCCACCCGTAGTTACGTCCAGGGCGGATGATGTTGACCTCGTCCCCGCCCTGCGGCCCGTTTTCGGTTTCCCACAACTCGCCGGTCTCCGGGTGAAGCGTCAGTCCGATCGCGTTGCGAATGCCGAGGGCATAGATCTCGGGCTTGAAACCCGATCGGCCGGCGAACGGATTGTCCTTCGGCACGCTGCCATCGTCGTTCAAACGCAGAATCTTGCCGCCGTGATGGCCGGGATCCTGCGCCCACGAGGTCGCCCCGAGCTCCTCGGCGAAGCCCGGCGCGCCGATGGCCATGAAGATCGTGCCGTCGCGGCCGAAGAGCAGGCGTGCCGCGGACGGTCCGTCGGTCCAGGACGTGGACCTGAAGATCTCGCGGACGTCGGAGAGCGTCGAGCCTCCGTCGTAGCGCGCACGGACGAGGACCGCCGTCCTGACCTTCCTTGGGCCGGCCTCGGGCCTCCAGTACGCAACGTAGATGAATCGGTTGTCGGCGAAGCGCGGATGGACCGCGATGTCGACGCCCGCCGTATCGCGGCGGGTGCTCGTGATGCCCTGCGGCAGGCCAGCGATCGGTGTCGGGTCGAGCACGCCCTTGCGCACGAGCCGCAGCGTATTCTTGCCCTGCTCGGTGACGAGCATGTCGCCGTTCGGGAGAAAGTCCAGCGCCCAGGGGTAGACGAACCCCGTGATGGCGGTGACCCTGACGGTCGCCGCGGCAGTCCTCAGAACCTGGGGAGCGTCCGATAGGCGAGCGCCGGCGTTTGGTGCGGCCTGCTGCGCAATCCCCGTCTCCACACTCGAAGCCAGCGCGAGGGCCACGACCGCCGTACACCAGCGAATGTCGAAGCGCATTCGCGCATCTTGCCACAGACGACGCTGAGGGACCAATTTCGACTCGGTCGCAGGAACACGGTCTAAGTCCGGAAGAGCTCGCAGATCCACGCCTCCCGCCAGCGCCAAATTCCCGCCCTCAGCAGAATCGTTGGCGGCGCAGGACAGCCGTCACAAACATGCTCAGCACACATCGACCGGCAGCATCGTCTGCCTTTCTGACATGATTGCTCGCCTCCGGCCGCAGGCCTGATTCGACCGCGCATCTGCCTGCTCGACTTCTGACACGCTCGACGATCTGCGTGGCGAGTCGCTGTCGACGACCGGCGCTACAATGCGCCATGGCCATCCGCATCGTCCGTCTCGGCGACGCGCGTGTGCCTGGAGAAGGTGTCCGCATCGGCACGGTCAGGCGTCCTCCGCGCGGGGTGCCGAAGTCCAGGTTCTCCTCAGGCAACTGGTACGACGTCTGGCTGCCCAACCTGTCGCCCGCGCCAGCGACCGTCGCCCTGGGCCTGAGCGCTGGGACGCCGCGCGAGTGGGCGGCGTTCGTGAGGAAGTACCGAGCTGAGATGGCTAGACCGGAGAACAGTCGTGTGCTGGATCTGCTGGCCGCGCTCTCGCACGCGGCGTCCTTCTCGGTCGGCTGCTACTGCGCCGACCAGGCGCGGTGTCATCGCTCGGTCCTGCGCGAACTGCTCCTCGAGCGAGGGGCCATGGTGCTCTGAGTGAAATCCCCACGAAAACTGGAGCCAGGCGACCGGTGTCGCGGGCGCACGCGCTAGAACCCGACGGTCACTGTCAGTCCGGTCCGATCAGGGCCGAGTGCCGGACGAAAGGCCACGTCAGAAAGCGGCGTGCCGCGAAAGATCGTCGTCCGGCCCTTGTGCAGGTAGTCGATGAGCGCGCCAATCGCGCCGTACATCACGACGGGGCCCGCCACGCACGGCCATCGAGGCCCGTGGAGACACGCCTCCTGGGCCAAGGTCGCGCCCAGCGCCGCGCCGAGGATGGCTCCGATGATGGCGCCGCTCCAGACCGAATCTCCGCGACGCTCGATCTTCATGCCGCGCTCAGGCTGAAATGAATACGCGCCAATCGTGAGCAGCGAGGGAGAAAACGCCGTCAGGATGCCGCCCACCTCAGTGCCCGACGGCTGTGTCACATAGATGAAGTCCCCAGGCGCCGCCTTGAGACCGCTGAAGTCCGGCTGCGCCCGGGCAGCGTCGGGTCCGAGGAAGAGCAAGAAGGGGACAACCATCACAGGCAGGCGACTCATGGCGCGCTCACCTCATGGTAGCGCCTCGAGGTTCTTAACGTAAGATCTCCGCGGTGGCCTCGAGCGACATCGTCATCGTCGGCGCGGGGATCGTGGGATGTGCGATCGGCTACGAGCTGGCGCGGCGTGGCGCGTCGGTGCAGATCGTGGACGAGCGGGCGGCCGGCCGGGGCGCCACGCAGGCGTCGGCGGGCGTGCTGGCGCCCTACATCGAGGCGCGCGAGGGCGGCCCGCTCCTCGATCTCACGGCGCGCAGCCTCGACCTGTACGACAAGTTCGTGGCTCGTGTGTCGTCGGTCGCCGGTCTGGACGTGGCCTACTCGCGCACCGGAACCCTCGATGTGGCGACCAGCGACGTCTCAGCCGAGCGACTGCAGGAAACCCAGCGCGCCCTCGACGGCCGCG
>CAZCEL010000352.1:0-5592 GCA_964497175.1 uncultured Bifidobacteriaceae bacterium | reverse complement strand
GGAGAAGAGGCGTAGCCCCAGTTGAGGCCGAAGCGGCCGTAGTCCTTCTGGATCTCGCGCACCCAGAGCTCCTTCCCCTCGAAGTCGAACGCCTTCAAGAAGCCGGTGCCGGTCATCACCCAGACGCTTCTGCCGTCGGTGACCGGCGAGGGCGACGACATGTTCTGCTTCTGCTCGCGGTGGTTGCCAGCGCTGAGATACTGCTTCCAGAGAGGGGCGCCCGTATTGCGGTCGACGCTCCAGAGGTGGAGATTGCTCCCCTCGGCAACGTTGAGGAACACCCGATCGCCCCACACGATCGCCGTAGAGCCTGACCAGGCCGGCAGCGCGAGCCGCCAGGCGACGCCTTCGGTCTTCGACCATCTCAGCGGCAGGCTGGTTTCGCCGCTCACGCCGTTCAGCGAGGGCCCCCGCCATTGAGGCCAGTTCTCGGCGCCGACCAGGCTCACCGAGCTCAGCGTCAGGATGAGGGCGATTGCCTTCACGTTGTCATGCGCCCATCTGGTCATCTGGTCACCGTGTCACGCATAGGCTCGCCGCGCGCCTCCGAAGGATCAAACTGGCTGCGGCGCCGGAGCCTCATCCGGATTCCGTTCTTGGGCCGGAGCGTGACCAGTTGCACCGGCACGACCTGTTGATCGGGCTCGAGCGCGAACTGGTAGCGCGCAGCCACTGTCGCGAGGATCAGCCGCGCCTCCGTCATCGCGAAGCCGTTGCCGATGCAGATGCGTGGCCCACCGCCGAACGGCAGGTAGGCATGGCGCGGGATGCGATCCTCCCAGCCCGGGGCGAAGCGCTCGGGGTCGAACCGCTCGGGGTCGGGAAAAAAACGCGGGTCCCGGTGCAGCGCGTACGCGCTGATGGACACGAGGCTGCCCTTCGGTACGACGTACCCGCCGATGTTGATGTCCTCGATGGGTTCACGTGCGAACCCTGGAGCAGGTGGATACAGGCGGATGGCCTCGCGCACCACCATGTCCGTGTAGGGCAGATTCGGCAGGTCCGCGCCGCTCGGCGCGCGTCCTCGCACCACACGCTGCAGCTCGTCGACGAGCGTCGCCTCGACCTCCGGGTGCTGCGACAACAGGTACCACGTCCAGGTCAGCGCGTTGGCCGTTGTCTCGTGTCCCGCCAGAAACAACGTCATCATCTCGTCGCGGAGCTGGCGATCGGACATCCGGGTGCCGTCGTCTTCATCGACCGCCGTCAGCAGGATCGTGAGCAAGTCACCCCGCTCCTCCGCGGATGACCGCCGTGTCTGTATCAGCTGGTGAAGGATGGTGTCCAGCTTCGCGAGCGCCCGCCTTTCTCGAAGGTTGCGCCGCGTCGGAACCCAGTCGGGAACCTGGAGCGCCGAATTGATGCGCTGGTTGGTGGCCTCGAGGATGGCGGTCATCAGTCCGCCGATGTCGGGCGCCCCGCGCGTCACATCCGCGCCAAACAGCGATTCGACCACGATCCCCAGCGTCAACCTCGTCATCTCAGTGCTGACTTCGCGGACCGCTCCGTCCTCGAAGGACTCGATCATGGCCAGCGCGTGGGCAACCATCACGTCGCCGTACGCCATGATGTGCTTGTGATGAAAGGCGGGCTGAATCAGCCGGCGCTGCTGCCTCCACAGCGCCCCGTCGCTCGTCAACAGCCCGTTCCCGGCGAACGGGCGGAACGCGCGGGTGATGAACCGTGGCTTGAGGAACTTCTCGGGCTGATCGACCAGTATCTGGCGCGCCAGATCGGGATGATTCAGCTGGTAGACCCGCAACGGACCCACACGGTAGTAGGCGATGTTCCCGTAGTCCCTGGCGAGGCTCAGATTGAAGGTAAGGGGATCGAACGGGACAAGCTTGGGCAGCAGCTGGCTGAGGATGGCCAGCAGAAAATTGACTCTCGGCCCCTCGGGGTCGGTGCGGTGCATCGACAAACTGGATGCCGACGGTGTGGTCAAGACCGTTCAGTCCGCCCTCAGCGCATCGAGCAGCCGCGCCTGGATGGCGGCCCTCGTGGCAATCACCGACGACAGGAGGCCGACGACGAAGACTGCGAAAAGCAGCAGCCAGGCGGCCGCGCTCGTCGGGAGGCGTCCGCCGTGGTCGATCGCCGACGGGATCACCGCCACCAGCGCACAGAGTGTCCCGGCAATCAGGCCAGACGCCAGCAGCAGCGCGTTCTCCGCCGAGACGATGACGAACAGGTGCGTGTGGCGGTACCCGACGGCGCCAAGGAGCGCCAGCTCGCGCCGGCGCTCGAGCACGTTGCGCAGCAATACGGCGGCCAGGCCGACGGTGCCGAGCAGCAGCCCCAGTCCACCGAGCGTCTGGAAGGTGGAGAGATACGTGTTCTCGACCGCATGAAACTCCGAGAGCCGATCGGACGCCGTCACGGCATCGGCGCCGAAGTCCGACAGGTTGTCCTCGAGCCGGCCGGCGATCTCGTCCACCCCGTTCGGAGGTGTCTCGACGAGCAGGAGCCGATAGCCTTCTTCCGACGGAAACAGGCGGACGAAGTTGGCTTCCGACATGATCAGCTCGCTCTGGAGGATGCTGTCGGCGAGCACCGCCACGATCCGGAGCCGCAGATCGCGCCCGCCTTGTGAGACGAGGATCTCGTCGCCGAGGGAGCGATGCAGCACGTACGTCATCGAGTTCGCGTCCACGGCCACCGGGATGGCCCCCGTCAGGTCGTCCTGCTCGAGCAGCCGCCAGGGGTTCGCACGACCCGCTTCGTCGCTGGCCAGGGAGGCCTGGAATCTGAAGCGGCCGGCGGCGATGAAATCCGGCCGTGCGCCGACGATTCTGGGCTGGCGGGGCTCGTACAGATTCAGGCAGCTCACATCGTCTCCCGGCAGCACGCGGAACGGTGTGACGCGGACGTCATCGCCCGCGGACAGGCCCAGCAGATCGCGGCCCTCAAGGCTTGCCGGATCGTGGACCACCGGAAGCGCGGTGTCGACGATCAGCGAGTAGCCTCCCAGGCCCGAATGCGTGTCGGTCGCCGCGATGTCGGTACGACGGAACGCGTCGACCGCGATAAGGATGAAGGTTGCCGATGCCATAACGGCCATCGACAGCGCGCTGCGCGCCGGCCTGAACGCGGCGTTTCGCCAGCCCAGACGGGACATGGCGTGCCAGCCGCTGCCCGCCGCCGCCCAGCTGCGCTCACCTCGCTGGAACAGCGCGAGGAATACACAGAACGAAGCGACCAGGAGAGACCCGCCGGCGCCGAAGAAGGCGACGGTCTGGTCGACCGCCGCGAGGAGGCCTGCCGCGACCAGCGCGCCGGCAATGCCGACAAGACCCACGATTGCTGCCGCGACAAGCCGACCTCTTTCCGCTGCTGGAGAACCCGGCGTGTCGGCCGCAAGCTGGCCGGCGAGCAGCGACCGTTCCGAGACGCGGCCCAGCGAGCGAAGTGTCCACCAGACGCAGACCTGCGCGGCCACGATGCTGCCGAGCGCGCCGATGAGGATCGACTGGGCGGTCACATGGAGCCTGAGCGCCGTCGTGCCGACCGCGCCAACCCACCAGGTACGCAGCCCGGTCATCATGAGCTCCGCGTACCCGACTGCGCCCACGGCGCCGATGACCGCCCCGACAATCGAGAGGGCGAGGGCTTCGCGGGAAAAGAGCCGTCGAATCGCCGGGGGCGTAAACCCGACCGATCGCAGCAGCCCCACTTCGCGGGCGCGCTGCTCGACGCCCAGCCTGAAGAAGAGGGCGGCGAGCAGAAGGGCCGCGACGACGAGAAAGAAGCTGAAGTACGTGAAATACTGGCCAAAGTCTGTCGCGCCGCGAGAGGCTCCGAGAGCGTCGAGCCTCGCGTTGCGGACGAGGAGGCCCGCCGCGCCGGGGTCGAGCGTTCCTCGCAAGCGGGTCGCGTACTCGTCGCGAACCGCGGCGAGCGTCTGCCCACCGCGAGAGGCTAGTCGGATCGACGTGATCGATCCGTATCGCGACCTCCAGAGCGACTGTCCCAGCTCGAGCGGGATGAAGGCCTTGGGCGTCGTGCGGTGGGCGCGCCAGTACTCCTCGTCGATCGGCCGGATCCGCCCGAGGTCGATGGGGAACGGCGGATCCCAGTCGCGGAGGCTGTCCGAATCCGTGATGCCCGGGTAGGCCGGCGCGAGGTCGCGATCGTCGGCCGCGCCCGCGAGGGGGACAATCGCGGCGACAGTGAAGTCCGCCGTACGCGTCACCAGGCGGCCCGGGTCCTCCCACAGGAAGTAGTCCATCGAGAGGCGGTCGCCGGGCTTCGCCTGTAGATCACGAGCGGCCCAGTCGTTCAGGAGAAGCGGTGTGGCTCCGCCGATCGGGCCGGACGCGGTGGGCACGATCGACGCCAGATCCACCGCCGTGACGACCGAGTAGGGAATCTCGCGCGCACCCACGCGCATGGTGTTGGCGAGGTAGGTCAGTACGGGCCGAGGCTGGAGACCCATGACGGCGGCCGCGGCGAGCGCGCGGTCCGCCCGTGTGGGGTCAATCAGTCCGGCGGCGCTCTCGACCGACACCGCCTGACGCGACTCGAGGACCGTGACCGTGAGGCCGAGATCGTCGAGCTCGGCGGTGCGCCGGATGATGGCGTCGAGACGGCCGCCGGCCTCGCGCCCCGCCCCCTCTGCGGCGTGCGCCACGAGCGCGTTGACGCGGCCTGGCACGGCCAGGTCCTGCTGCAACCGTGACAGCGGGACGAACGCGGCGCGAACGTCGCCCTGCTGGGGCTGAAGCGAGAACTCGCCGAGCGTGTCGCGGCCGCGCACTTCGCTCACCGTCACCCGCAGCGTGCGGCCGAGCTCCTCGCGGCGCCCGTGAAGCGATTCGAGCGGGATGTCCGAGGGCCGCTGCACGCGGAGCAGCACGGCGTCGCCCGGACCCGCACCGATCTCGCGCGCCAGCGCGGCGCTCAGTACGACGCCGCGCGCGGACGGCTGAGCGGGAGCGGGCACGTCGTGAAAGCGCCAGAACCTGTCGTCCACTCCGAAGATCTGGACGCGCGACGAGCGCCGCCCGGAGCGCTGATCGATGGCCACGCCCTGCAGCGAGACGAGGGGACACACGTCGGCGAAGACCGGCCTGAACTCCTCGTCGGCACGCACCTGGTCGGCGAGCGCCTCGCGGAAGAACTCGGGCGAGACGACCACCAGATCCGTGCGCCCGAGGCGCGCCTCGACGAGATCGCGCAGGCTCCCCCGAACCGAGTCGCCGACGAGCAGCGCGCCCGCGAGGACGGCGACCGAGGTGGCGACGCCGGCGACCATCGCCACGTTGGTCCGCCAGTAGTGAAGGAGGCTGCGCCGGACGAGGCGGCGCCGGCTGAGCCGTGCGGGATCGGCCACGCTAGCCACGATGCAGCGTCCTGTCGGCGAGCTCGAACACGATCGGGCAGCGGGACGCCAGCTGCGGGCTGTGCGTCACGATCATCAGAATGGTCGGCTGCGCGCGGTGCAGCTCGAACAGCAGCGACGCGACGGCGTCGGCTGACGCGCGATCGAGGTTGCCGGTCGGCTCGTCGCAGAGCAGCAGCGTCGGGCGGCGAATCAGTGCCCGTGCGATCGCGACCCGCTGGCGTTCGTCGCCCGAGAGCTCGGCCGGCCGG
>CAZCEL010000351.1:0-5600 GCA_964497175.1 uncultured Bifidobacteriaceae bacterium | reverse complement strand
AGCAGTCCCTCCGCGGTTCGCAGACGCACTCTCGCCGCGTCCTCGACCTCGACCGCACGCAGGCAGCAATGTTTGAACTTGCGGCCGCTGCCGCACGGGCACGGATCGTTGCGGCCGGGGGACAGCATGGAAGGCGCAGGTAAATGCACGGGCCGGGCGGCCCGCACTGACGCCCGGAATCCTATGCTGAGTGCCACCGTTGGCGCAACGGAGGCTCGTTGGCGCAATCGCGGCGCGGCCGTTGTGCCGAGGAGGGGTCACTCGACCGCAAAGGCGTTCGGCCGCGAGGAGGCGCAACGCTCCGAATCAGGTGAGCAGCCGCAGCTCCTCTGGAGGCCGGCGCTGCAGGCCGCGCCTGACCGCACGCAGACGTTCGGCGCGCTCGATCAGCCGTGACAGCAGCTCCGTGATGGTCCAGTAGTGCGGGGCCGCCGCCCAGAGGTAGAAGGCGAGCGACCCTGGCAGCGTGTTGATTTCGTTGAAGAACAGCTCGTTGCGATCGGCGTCGATCAGGAAGTCGACGCGCGCGATCCCTTCGCAGCCAAGCGTCGTGAAGACCTTCTTCGCGTGCGCTTGTGCGCGGGTCCGCATCTCGAGCGGCAGATCCTCGGGATCGAGCACCCGCAGCGCACCGGCCATCCCCTCGCTCGATCCCACGCTCTTGGGGCCCTCGCGCTTGTATTTCTCGCTGAACGAGAGCGGGGAGCCCTGGCTCGTAACGGGCATCTCGGTCACCGAGGCCACCGCCTCGTCCAGGCCCGCCACCGCGACGTTCAGCTCGAGACGGTTCCGGATGAACGGCTCGATGAGAGCTTCGACGTCGTACTCGAACACTCTAAGCACGCCGGAGGCGAGCTCGTCGGGTGAGGCGGCCGTCGAGACGCCTGCACTGGACCCCAGACTGGCTGGCTTCACGATGACGGGCCAGGACAATCGGCCGCTGACCTGACCGGCAAGGTCGCGGATCCATCCGCTTCCCTGGTCGAGCACGCCGCGGTCGCATGAGACCCATGGCACGACGGGCACGCCGGCCTGCATCGCCAGGACCTTCGCCACGCGCTTGTTCATGCCGGCCGCGGAGGCGAGCACGCCGCAGCCAACACATGCGCATCCGCCAAGCTCCAGAGCGCCCTGGACGCAGCCGTCTTCGCCGTATGTGCCGTGCAGCACGGGCACGAAAACGTCGACGTGCACGGCCCCGCGCCGTCTCAGAGGGACCCAGCGGTCCGAGACAGGAACGAGCGACGAGGAACCGAAGCCCGGAGACAGGGCGACCTCCGTGAGACGCGATCGATCCGGACCGTCGGTCCTGAACGATTCGGCGCGCCAGAGATCCTCGCCCGTCCACCAGCGGTTGTTCTGATCGATGTAGACGGGAATGGGCTGGTACGCGCCCGGATCGACCGCATGAAGGATCTGCAGTCCGCTCACAACCGACACGTCGTGCTCGAGCGATCGACCGCCGAACAGCACGGCCACGGCACGGCGCGGCCTGACGGACTGACCCTCCACACTCACGACGCCGCTCCCGCGCCAGACGGGGCACCGGCGGGCGCACGCCAGAAGATCCCGGCCGTTCGCTCATACAGGTCAGGAAGGTCGTTCTCGAGAATCACGGCGTCTCCCGCCCTGGCCGTCTCGCGAATCCACCGGAACGCCTCGTCCCGATTGGGAACGCAGACGACCTGCGCCTCGCGGCCCGCGTCCTTGTGGCCCGCGACGAACGCCTCCCGGTTGGCGTCGGCCACGACGAGCGTCGCGTCGCAGACCTCGGCCGCCTCTCGCGCCAGCGCACGGTTCACCTGGTACTGACTGGAGCCGAGCTCGACGACGCCTGGAGTCGCCAGGAAGCGGCGCACCGCCGGCAGGGCGGCTGCCACCTCGAGCGCGGCGCGGAACCCGAGCTGGTTGGAATTGTAGGCGTCGCGAATCCACGTGATGCCGCGATCCTCGACGACTTCCAACCGGTTCGGCACCGGCCTGAGGGTCCGGAACGCCGCGACGACCAGGTCTGGGTCCACGCCGATTGCCGAAGCCAGCGTGAAGACGCCCGCCAGGTTGTGGATGATCGGCCGGCCCACCAGCGGCGTGAAGCAGGCGTGCGCCTTGTCCCTGGTTCGAAGGACGAACGTCGTACCCTGCTTCGAGAAGGCGATGCCCTGAACACGCGTCGCCAGATCCTCGGACGCGGACTCCCCATACAAGAGGACGCGGCAGTGCCCCGCCGCCTGCGCGACCAGCGCGAGCGCACCTGGGCTATCGGCATTCGCGACCAGCCAGCCGCCGGCAGCGATGGCTTCTGCCAGCTCGCCCTTCGCGCGGACGATCTCCTCGAGCGATCCGAAACGCTCGAGGTGCATGTCTCCGACGGCGGTGATGATGCCGGCCGAGGGGGGCGCCAGCTGGCACAGGCGACGGATGGATCCGGCTCTGAAGGCGCCCATCTCGACCACCAGGAACCGGTGGCCGAACACGAGCTCCTCGCGGATGTGGCGTGTCAGGCCCATCAGCGTGTTGACGCTGCCGGGGGCTGCAAGCGTCGGGGCCCTGAACTGCAGCACGTGCGCCAGCATCGCCTTCGTGCTGCTCTTCCCGTAACTGCCGGTAATCCCGACGATGAAGGGGCGGACTTCATCGATGCGCCGACGAGCGTCAGCCTCATACCTGTTCTGCACGACGCGCTCGTACGGCGCAAGGCACGCGTTGGCCGCGATGAGCAGCAGGGGCAACGCGGCAAACACGAACGCCGAGGCCAGAAGAGGCGCCTGCCACTGGGCCCGGCCGAACGCGACCGCCAGCAGCGCCCATGCCGCCGTGGCAAGGACCATCGCGACAGCCAGAACCCGGGCTGCCCGCCACGTCAGGCGGAGCGGCACCTTGCCCGTCCGTCGGGGATCGGGCTGAGCGACAACCAACAACACGACGCCGGCCGCAAACGCGGCAAGCGCCGCCGACGGCAGGCGCGGCGCGGCGAACGCGCTCGCGACCGACAGCCAGAACGCAGGATCGGTCAGCGAGCGCACACCGCACCACCGCAGGAACCTCACGTGCTCGTAGGCCTCCTGCTGGAAGTACCGGAGGTACGCCAGAAGACGCTGCCAGACCAGGGCAGCTTGGAACGCCGCGACAAGAGCGAACAGCAGCCGCACGTCAAGCAGGAACATGCGCGTGAAGCCAGGCGCGAATCTTGAACGCGCACAAGTGGCCGCCCGTGCCCGTGTAAGGGTAGTGGTCCTTGTGCGGCAGGATCTCGAGAGAGGCGCGGCCGTCCATCAACCGCCGATAGCGGTACGCAAGCCACGGCGGCGCCTCGCGGTCCTCACTCCCCCAGAGCAGGAGCGTTGGACACGCAATCGAGGTCGCGCTTTCGGTCAGGTTCTCGTTGACGACGCGGACCAGGATCGGCCGGAGGGCGCCGGCGGTCAGGTAGTCCAGGGATCCGAACCGGCGCGTATGCCAGTCGACCGCGCGCTGCCCTGCAAGGGGCCTCGCGGCAACCAGCGCTCTGCGCAGCCACCGGATTGCCGCTCGCCGCGCGCGGGCTCGCGAGAGCAGCGGCTGTGGCAGGCCGGGCACGCCCATGAGCACAAGCCCCTTGATCGGCCAGAGCCGTCTCGCGGCCAATCGCAGTCCGACGCGGCCGCCGAAGGAATGCCCCACGAGAATCACCCAGTCGAAGAGCCGACTCAACACGAACTGCTGCACGAGATCGGTGTAGTGGATCGTGTCCCAGTCGGCCGGAGGAGGCGGAGCGTCGCCAAACCCGGGAAGGTCCAGCAGGTGAACCGTGTGGGTGTGCTGGAACAAGCTCGCGATGCCGCGGAGGCTCTCACGACTCTGGCCCCACCCGTGGAGAAAGACGATGTGCCGCGCCGTCGATTCGCCCAGCACCTCGTCGACCAGCACTCTGCCGTTGTGCTCGAAGCGCTCGACGCGCGTGGCTCCACCTGGCAATGTGTGAATCGTAGTGTAGCATCACATCGAGGCTCTGAGTCGCGCACTGATCTCACCATACACCTCGAGCGCCCGGTGCCCGACCGCTTCCCAACTGAGATGCCGCTCGAAGTGATCCCGCATCGCCCGGCCCTCGACATCGAGGTCGCGTCGTGCGGCAGCCACCAGCGCGCGGCTGCACTGCAGCGCATCGCCGGGCTTCCAGAGCACACCAACCCGCCCGCCGCCGGTAATGGCTCGAAACGATGGAATGTCGGTGACGACAGGCAGTGCCCCGCACGCGCACGCCTCGATCAGCGCGTAGCCGCTGCCCTCGTGGTGGCTGCCGAGGACGAAGATATCGGCCGCGCTGAAGTACGCGGCCATGCGATCGGCCGGCACGCGGCCGGCCAGTCGGACTCGGTCGCGCAGGGCTGACGAGGCCGAGACACGCGCCTGGACCGCCGGGAGCTCTCCCCCCTCCCCGTACACCATCGTCAGCGCGGCGCCGTCCAGATCCGGCAGGGCGCGTTCGAATCCGTCCAACACCGTGAGCGGATCCTTGTTCGCGTTGAGCCGCCCGACCCATAACAGCGCGGGTCGCCCGTGCACTCCGCTGATGGCCCGCGCGTTGTCGCGGTCCATTGGCCGCAGCGACGTGGACGCCTCCAACACCTCGAAGACCCTTCGACGGTCGGCGACAAGCCCTCGGTCGAGCCACTGCCCGGCTTGCGCCGCCGCTGTGAATAGGAACCCGTCTGCTGCACGCATCAGCCTCCGCTGGAGCCCGTTTACGATCACCCGGCGTCGAGGCACGCCTCCGCCGTGATCCTGGACGACCAGCGCAGCCTGCCCATCGATCGCGCGCCTGAGCCACCACATCTGCGGGTAGAAATCCGTCCCGTTCACATGGACGAGGTCGGGCCGGCGGGCGGCCACACACGCGTGCACGGCGGCCGTCGGCGACCAGATGCGAGGCCGGCCTGCTGCGCCGTCGCGTACAAACACGTAGTCGACCCCATGTCGGCGGATGGCTGCTTCACGCTTGAAGCGGTGGACGACGGCCACCTCCGACGCACCGGCGCCGACCAGCGCGTCGCTCCATCCCGTGAGGGTGACATAGCGGTCGAGCAGCGCGTCAGGATCGTCGAGCCGCTCGTCGAACTCGTAGCCCACCTGCACGATGCGCATGATCGATCGGCTCAGCCTACTGCGGTTTGCAGTTGCATGTAGCGCTGGCGCGCCAGCCCGACTGCGGGCGACGCGGCACAGGGATCCGAGGCGCCCGTGGAATCCTCGACATTCGTATCATGTCGATGTGCGTCTCGCGCTCGTCGTGTCAGGAGGCGTCGACCGGAGCGGCCGGGACCACGTCATGCCGGCGCTGTTGTGGCTGATAGAGCGCTTGGCCCGCCGCCACGCGGTCACCATCTACGTGCTGCGATACCACCCGCAGGCCTGCGAGTACCGGCTGCTCGGCGCCACGGTCCGCGACCTCGGACGCCCGTCGGGATTCTGGCATCAGCAGATGGCGCTTGTGCGGGCGATGCGGAGCGACGGGCCGTTCGACATTCTCCACGCGTACTGGGCGCTTCCATCGGGTCTGGCGGCTGGGGTGGCGGGCCAAGCGCTCTATCAGCCACAACAGCGCCGGCATGACGTGGTCC
>CAZCEL010000350.1:0-5636 GCA_964497175.1 uncultured Bifidobacteriaceae bacterium | reverse complement strand
TCGTCGTGCGCGCCGGCGGGTTTGCGGAAATCCGGCAGCGCTGGGTTCCCGGCGAAGTCGAGATCGCTCTTTCGCCCGCGGCCGTGCTGGAGGCGGTGACCGTGACGCCGACGCGCACGGAGCAGCGGCTGGGCAGCACGCCGGCGAGCGTCACCGTGCTGACGAGCGAGCAGATCCGGCAGTCGCCAGCGGTCGTGGCCGACGATGTGCTGCGGCAGATACCGACCTTCAGCCTCTTCCGCCGGACGAGCAGCCTCTCGTCGCATCCGACCACGCAGGGCGTATCGCTGAGAGGCATCGGTCCGAGCGGTGTCAGCCGCACGCTGGTCCTTATCGACAACGTGCCGTTCAACGATCCCTTCGGCGGCTGGGTCTACTGGACGCGCGTGCCCCTCGACAGCGTCGACCGCGTCGAGGTCGTGGACGGCCCGACCTCGAGCCTGTACGGCAACTACGCCATGGGCGGGGTCATCAACATCGTCAGCGGCCGGGCGCTCAGGCGCACCGTCGAGGTCAAGCCGCAGTTCGGCAATCACGATTCCCGCAAGCTCGACCTCTCGGCCAGCGACGTGTGGGGCAGGCTCGGCGCCAGGGTGAACGGCAGCCTCTTCGACACCGACGGCTTTCCCGTCGTCGCCCTCGGCGAGCGCGGTCTCGTCGACACGAAGGCCAAGGTCCAGTTCCGAAATGTCAACGTCAAGGTGGATTACAGTCCGACCGACCGCGTCAGCGCGTTCGTCCGCGGCGGCTACTTCCGCGAAGAACGCGACAACGGGAAGGTCACGATCGGCCTGTCGCTGCCCTCGGCCAACGGCCTGGCCGAAGTCAACGACACGACGTGGAAGTCGATCGCCGGGGGCGTACGGATCCTCCTCCCGGACCAGAGCACGCTCGAGGCCAGCGTGTTCGGCGATTTCGAAAGGTTCCACAGCAACTTCCTGGCCGTGCCGAACCTGACGACGCGCGCCATTGGACGGCGCAGCCTCGACCAGCAGGTGCCGACGACCAACGTCGGCGGGATGGCCCAATGGTCCCGCGCGTTCGGCGTCAGGCATTACTTCAGCGCCGGCGCCGACTGGCGATGGGTGGATGGCGACAGCGAGGAGGACGCGTTCGACACCCAGACGGGCACCAGCCAGACCCTGCGCCGCATATCGGGCGGAACCCAGCGCAGCCTGGGTGTCTTCGTGCAGGACATCTTCACGCCGACGAGCGATCTGACGGTCACGGCCAGCGCACGCGTCGATCACTGGCGTAACTACGAGGCCCATAATCTGGAGTACACGGTCTCGGGTGGCGTCATCGGGGCGCCCGCCCCCGGGCACAAACCGTTGCTGCCCGATACCGAAGAGACGGTCGGCAGCCCCCGCGTGGCCGCGCTCTACCGTGTGACGGACCGGGTCAATGCCTGGGGCAGCGTCAGCTGGGGATTCCGCACGCCGACGTTGAACGAGCTGTACCGTCAGTTCCGGGTCGGCGCGCTCCTGACGCTGGCGAACGAGAACCTCGGTCCCGAGCGGCTGGTCGGGGGTGAAGCGGGCGTGAGCGTCGCCCTCACCCCGGAGGTCACCGCGCGGGCCACGTGGTTCGGCAACCGCGTCCGGAATCCGATCTCGAACGTGACCATCGGCACGAATCTGCAGCAGCGACAGAATCTCGGCCGCACGCGCATCACGGGACTGCAGACCGATGTCGAGTACCGCCTCGGATCCGAGTGGCGCGTCGGGGGCGCCTACGTCTTCAACCAGGCCACGGTGAGGGAGTTTGCCGCCAATCCCGCGCTGGTCAACAACTGCCGGGGCGTGGCGGGCGAGGCCTGCTTTCTGGCGCAGGTGCCCGAGCACCGCGGGTCGCTGCAGGCAGCGTACTCGAATCCCCGGTTCGCCAATCTGTCGTTCGGGCTGACGTTCATCGGCCGCCAGTTCGACGACGATCAGAACCTGCGGGGCGTGCCGAGCGAGGGTTGTACGCCGAACTCGACCAGCTGCATCAATCCGGGGCTGCCCGGATATGCGTTGGTGGACTTGACGGCATCACGCGCCGTCGGGCCGAACGTCGAGATCTTCTTCGGCGTGCAGAACATTGCCGACGTCGTGTACTTCGTCGGGACGAACCCGACGACGATCGGTTCGCCACGGCTGGTAAACGGCGGGGTCCGCGTACGGTTCTCAGGCCGATGACCCGCCGGCATCCAATCGCCGAGCGGAGACAGCCGGCGGCTGCGCGCCAGGTACACGGTCTGCGAACAAGTGAGGCGCCGCTGCGCCGGCCGGTCCCCCGGGCGCACCGGGTATGATCGGCGTGTGGCCGACACGCTTCGGCTGGCGTTTCTCGGGTGCGGTTTCATCACGAGGGTCCACAGCCGGCACCTGAGATCGTTCAGACACCAGATCGTTCCCGGCTTTGCCAGTCGCGATCCCGCCAGAGCCGATCGTTTTCGCCGGCAGTATGGCGGCAGTACCAGCTACTCCGACTATCGTGCCGCCATCGACGATCCGCAGGTCGACGCGGTCGTCGTTGCGGTGCCGCCGCGGTTTCACCTGGACCTGACGCTTTGCGCCCTCGGGGCCGGCAAGCACGTGCTGGTCGAGAAGCCCGCCTTCCTCCGCCTCGAGGATTACGAGGCGGTCAGGGAGGCGCGCGACCGGGCGGGCCGCATTGTCCTGGTCGGCGAGAATGATCATTACAAGCCGCTGGCCGTCTGTCTTCGCAGGGTCCTGGCGGAGGGCGCCATCGGCGAGATGATCTTCGGCCATTTCACCAGCCTCGCGAACAGGCCGAAATCTGCTGACGACTGGCGCAACGACGCCGCCATGGCGGGTGGCGACGCGTTTTTCGAGGAAGGCATCCACTGGCTCCATCTCGCGGGGAGTCTCGGTCCGCGCATCACGACCATCCGCGGATACCGGCCGTCGCTTCCCTCCGAAGGGCCGGACCGGCGGCCCAAGAGCATGATGGTGGCCTTCGAGTACGACAATCAGGCGGTCGGCTCGCTCTACTACTCACGGGAGGTGCCGTCCCTCCTGCGCGGGCTTCGGGTGTCCAAGCTCTTCGGGCGCCGGGGCGTCATCACGTTTGAATCCAACGGCCTGTTCGTGCTTGTCAGGGGCCGTGGCCTGCCGCGGCTGCTGATGCCCGGCTTTCGCGACATTCGCGGCTACCAGGCGATGTACCGGGATTTCCTGCGGGCGATCCGGGAGGGCCGTTCTCCAGAGATGAGCCTCGAGCGCGCGATGGACGATCACAAGCTCATGGACCAGATCTATCGCGGTATAGACCAGACCGGCCCGTGACCGACCGCTACGACATCGTCATCATCGGAAGCGGGGCAGGCGGCGGGACGATGGCCCACGCGCTGTCGAAGACGTCCGCCCGGATCCTGATCCTGGAGCGCGGCGACTTCGTGCCGCAGGAGGATGACAACTGGAGCCCGGAAGCCGTGTGGAAGCACCTCCGATACCGCGCGAGCGAACGGTGGCTCGACGATCGCGGGCGGGAGTTCCTCCCGTACGCTCACTACTGCGTCGGGGGGAACACGAAGTTCTGGGGCAGTGTGCTGTACCGGCTCAGGCGGGAGGACTTCCAGGCGGTCGAGCATCTGGACGGCGTCTCGCCAGCCTGGCCGATCGATTACGAGACGCTCGAACCGTACTACGAACAGGCCGAGCGTCTGTACCACGTGCACGGGCAGCACGGGATCGACCCGACCGAGGGTCCGCGCAATCCATTCCCGTTCGGGCCGGTCCCTCACGCGCCCCGGATGGCGGAGATCGTCGACAGGCTGCAGCGCCAGGGGCTCCATCCCTCGCCGCTGCCGCTCGGGCTCGTGAGGCCCGACGAGGCTGACGGCTGCGTACTCTGCAACACGTGCAACTCGTTCCCGTGTAAGGTCCACGCCAAGGGCGACGCCGACGTGTGCTGTACCCGCCCGGCCCTGCAGGCTCCAAACGTGACGCTGTGGACCAACGCCCGCGCGCGGCGCCTTATCACGAGTCCCTCGGGAGGGACGGTGGCAGCGGTCGAGGTCGAGCGGTACGGCGAGGAGCGCCGCGTGGGGGCATCGCTGTTCGTCGTGTCGTGCGGGGCCGTCAACTCGGCGGCCCTGCTGCTCGCCTCGGCCAACGATCGGCACCCGGACGGGCTGGCCAACTCGTCTGGACTCCTCGGCAGGCGATACATGGCGCATCTGGCCACCATGATGGAGGCCATCGATCCACGCCGGAGGAACGACACCGGCTTTCAGAAGACGGTGGCCATCAACGACTATTACATTCGAGGTCCTGGGACACACTATCCTCTGGGGCAGATCCAGTCGCAGGGCAGGACCCACGGGATCATGGCCAAGACCAACGCCCCGTGGTACGGTCGCTGGATTCCCCTTGGCGCGTACGACTGGTGGGTGTCCCGAGGTTTCGACTGGCTGGCCATGTCGGAGGACCTTCCGAGCCCGGACAATCGGGTCACCCTTGGCCCTGACGGACGCATTCGCCTGCGATATCGCCCAAGCAACGGCAAGGCGCACCGGCAGCTCGTCGTCGAAGGCAAACGGATGCTTCAGCGGCTCGGGCTGCGGTTCACGGTGACGCACTCGCTCGGGACCAGCAACACCACGCACCAGTGCGGCACCGCCTGCTTCGGGAGCGATCCACGCCGGTCGGTGCTCGATCCCTACTGCCGCGCCCACGACGTCGACAATCTGTTCGTTGTGGATGCCTCGTTCTTCCCATCGTCGGCTGCCGTCAACCCTGGCCTGACGATCGTGGCCCAGGCTCTGCGCGTTGCGGATCACATCAGGAGCACGCACCTGCAAGCGTGACGCGGGACTCCAGCATCAGAGAGCGAATCAGGAGACGCACGTGAAAGCTCGATCGTTCAGCCACACCGGCATCACGGTGTCCAGCTTCGGCAGGGCCGTCCAGTTCTACTGGGACGTGTTCGGCTGTCCGCTGGTGGGCGTCGCGGACACGCCGCCCGAAAGAGTCCGCGCGTTCTTCGGCGTCGAGGACGACCATCCGCGCTGCAAGATCGGCTGGATCCGCGTCCCGGGTGGCGCCACTCTCGAAATCTTCGGGTTCGAACCGCAGCTGCCGCCCGGATCCGTATTGTGGAACCGCGTCGGTCTCACGCACATCTCGTTCAATGTGCGCGACACGGCGAGGTGGTACGACTATCTGGCCGGGAAAGGCGTCACGTGTGTGACCCGACCGGAGCGGTCACCGCGCGGGCACACCTTCTTCTTTGCGCGGGACTTTGATGGCAATCTCATCGAGATGATCGACCTGGGCTATATGTACTACGTGCTCAAGTGGCTGGGGCCGCTTGGCGGCTGGCTGTTCAGAAGGGGACGGTACAGGGAGTACTACGAGAGCGTCGGCAGCGGCTAGTGTCCCGTCACCGTGGATCGCGGCATGAGTCCCGGAGCGCGGCGCCGGGATGCCCCGCCCGGGAATTATGCCGCGAGCTACGGTGACGGACACACTAGCCAGGCCTCACGCGGGCGACGCGATTGGACGCAGCCGCCGAATCCGCTCGCCGATCTTGAGCGACCCTGAAAAGAGCGAGTCGACGCGAATCAAGCCGAGCAGTTGGTGACGGCCGAGCGCTGCAAGGCCCGCCGACGCCGTGCAGCCGCAATT
>CAZCEL010000349.1:0-5637 GCA_964497175.1 uncultured Bifidobacteriaceae bacterium | reverse complement strand
AGGCGTTGGGGCTTTCGTATCTCGCGTCCGCCCGGCGGATCGTCACGCTCAGATCCGTGTTTGCTCCGAGCGCCGCGCCGAAGCGCCCGGCGTAGGTGCCGTTCCTGAATGCGTTGTTGGGGAGGTCGTTGTCGGTGCGGAAGTGCGCGTATTCCGAGAAGTAGTCGAAGCGTCCGACCGCGCCGCCGAGGGCGACCGCGTTGCGGACCGCGCCGAGGTTGCCGCCATCGAGCGAATACGAGAGCTCCGGCAGGCGCGTCCGGCCGCGGCGGGTCGTGATGCTGACGACGCCGGCCAGCGAGTCGGACCCGTACAAGACGCTGTTGGCCTCGCGCAGCACCTCGATCCGATCGACGCCAACGGCGGCGACGCTGCCGAAGTCGAACTCGCCGCCGATGTCGTTTGACGGCACCCCGTCGATCAGCACCTTGTTGAAGTTCGCGGCTCCGCCCCGCACGAAGAACGAGGTCGTCGCGCCGCGCTGGCCAACTTGAACGACCTGGGCGCCGGGCACCAGGCGCAGCGCCTCCAGCACATCGGCTTTGGCCAGCTTCTCGAGTGTGTCCGAGTCGACGACGGTCACCTGCGCGCCAATCTGGGACACGGGGACCTCGGCCGCGACGGCTGTGACGACGACCTCCTGCCGCACCGTTCCGATCGACAGCGCCACGTCCCTGGACGTGCGTCCGGAGGCCGCCACAAAGAATGCGCCCGTGGTCGTGGGTTCGAAGCCGTCGGCCCGAACGGCAAGCCGGTATCGCCCTTCCGGCACGCTGTCGAACGAGTACGCTCCCAGATCATTGCTGGAGGTCTCGCTCACTCGACGCCCGTCGCGCAACAGCGTGACGGTGGCCTTCGGCACCTTTCCGCCCAACTGGTCAACGACGGTGCCGGCGACCAGGTTTCGGGCTTGCGCCGCGGCGTGGGTCGCGGCGCCGATGGCCATGACGAGACCGAAGACAGCGATGATCCTCATGTCGTTTGACTCTGGAATGGAATCTGAAATCTCAAATGCAATCTGAAATCTCTGCAGGTTTGAACCCGCAGTCTATCCAAGGCCCCGGGGTGGGCCATCTGAAGAGTTCCTGAAGATCGACATCCAAAATATCGGATCCAGGCCCGGGACGATCCAAACGCTTAACAAAAGTTTTCTGTGCTTAACAAAAATATTCTTGACAAGGCTCGCCTGTCTTATACTTGTCGCGGTTCGTCGCCGTTAGCGTGCTCTGGACCCACGGTGATCGCTCTTCAACCCAGGAGGGTGAGATGGTACTCCCGAGAATCGCGAAACTTGTGTGTATCGCAGCGTTGGCCGTGCTGGTCGTTCCTGCCGCCAGCTTCGCGCAGAGCGCCATCGCCGGCGCTGTAACAGACGCCACGGGCGGGGTCCTGCCCGGCGTCACCGTCGAGGCGGCGAGCGATGCACTCATCGAGGGGACGCGGATCACCGTTTCCGATGGAAACGGGCGCTACCGCATCGAGGACCTGAGGCCGGGCACCTACAAGGTGACCTTCACGCTGCCCGGCTTCAACACGTTCGTGCGCGAGGGGGTCGTCCTGGAGGCGAACTTCACCGCGCCGATCAACGCGCAGCTGCGGGTCGGCGGCGTGCAGGAGACCATCACCGTGTCGGGCGCCACGCCGATCGTCGACATTCAGAGCACTCAGAGCCGCACGGTCATGACGAGGGCCCAGGTGGACGCGCTGCCGACCGGGAGGAGCTTTCAGACCATCGCGGCCACGGTGCCCGCGCTCAGCAGCCAGCTGGCGGGTCGGTTCGACGTCGGGGGCACGACACAGATGTGGCAGGGGACGCTGGTCGCGTACGGGGCGGCGTCGGGCGACTTTGCAATCGAAGTCGACGGCATGAACACCGCTACCATGATCCGAACCGGAGACATAGCCGGCCTCTACCACAACCAGGATGCCTACCAGGACATGGTGTACCAGGTCGTGTCGGGCTCTGCGGAGTCGCAGACCGGCGGGGTCAAGGTCAACATGATTCCCAGAGAAGGAGGTAACCGATTCTTCGGGGAAGCCCTCGTAACCTACTCCCATGAGGATCTCCAGAGCGAGAACAACGATGCGGAGCTCCGGGCCAAGAATCTGGTCGTGCCGCCCAACTTGTATCAGAGCTACGACACCAACTTCTCTATCGGGGGTCCGATCCTTCGCGACAGAGCCTGGTTCTTCTTCTCGCCGCGCGTGTGGGGCGTGAGCAACTACATCATCAACCAGTTCTTCCCGGACGGGTCGCCGGCCCGGGATCGGTCGAAGATTCAGGCCTACACGACCCGGGTGACCGCGCAGCTCGGGCGGAAGCACAAGGTCACCGCGATGTACGACCCGCATCTGAAGTTCCGCCAGTACATGTTCAGCGAATTCGGCACGGTCGCTCTCGCAGGGGCCCCGATCCAGGACTTTTACAGCCACGCGGCACAGGCAAAGTGGACGTCCACGCTGTCGAATCGGCTGCTCTTTGAAGCCGGCTACTCCGAAACCTGGCTCAACCACGATTACGTATATCAGCCCAGCGTGAAGGGACCGAGCGAGACCAATCCGTTCGGAGACGTCGCGAAATCCGACACGGTCATTCAGACCAGGGGGGTGTACAACGCGTGGCTGCGGCTGGAAAAGTTGCCTATGCTGGCGAGGAACATCGTGGCGTCGATGTCCTATGTCACCGGGTCGCACAGCATCAAGGTCGGGATGCAGGATCGGCTCGGCTATCAGGGCACCGCGAACACCAACAACGGCCACATCCTGCAGCTCTACGCCAACGGCGTGAAGTTTGGGGCGAACCTGTACAACTACCCGCTCGACCGGCGGTCCGAGCTGAACGCCGACCTGGGCATTTACGCGCAGGATTCCTGGAAGTTGGGACGGCTGACGCTGAACCCCGGGCTGCGGTTCGAACACTTCAACGGAGAAGTGCCCGAGCAGTCGGCGCCGGCTGGGCGCTTCCTCCCCGCGCGGCACTTCGACAGAATCCCCAACCTGCCCAACTTCAACAACTGGCTGGTCCGCATCGGCGGGGCGTACGACCTCTTTGGCGACGGCAAGACGGCGGTCAAGGCGAGCGCAGGCCGCTACATGCAGCAGAGCGCCGTGGATTTTCAGGAGCGCTACAACCCGATGCAGGAGGTTCCCGCGTTCGTGTCGTGGACCGACCTCGACAACGACGACCTCGCCGAGGGCGAGCGGGGGTGTGTGTACCTGACGCCCGGGTGCGAGCTCAACTTCGCCCAGGTGCCCACGACGTTCGGCGTGCGGCGAAACAGAAACCCGGATGCTGACCTCGCCCGCCCGTATCAGTGGGTGTACAACGTGGGCGTGACGCGCGAGCTGAGGCCGGGGCTCGGCCTGGCGCTCAACTACTACCATCGCAAGTTCTACGACATCTTCTACACGACGGATCTGGCCAAGCCGATTAGCGGGCCTTCGAGCGTCTACACGCCGTACCAGATTCCCGACCCCCGCGGCAACGGGCAGTCGCTGACCATCTATAACATCAATCCGACGGCCCTCCAGACGCTCAACGAGCTGGACAAGACGTCGGCGAATAACTCGGCGGCGTTCCACAGCTTCGACGTCGGCATCAACATGCGGCTGGCCAATGGCGCCTTCCTGCAAGGCGGGACCGCAAGCGGATTGAGCTGGTCGGCGACCTGCGACGTCCTGGATCCGAACGGCGGAACGGCCGTCAGCGGCCTCCGGTTCTGCGATCAACGAAACTCCGACATTCCCTGGCGGACGACGTTCAAGCTCTCGGGCTCGTATCCGTTGCCGTACGGCATCCGGCTGAGCGGCGTCTTCCAGAGCTCGGCGGGGGACATGCTGAACCAGTACTACGTCGTCACGGGCGCCGCTTTCAGGAGCCTCACGGGCGTGGCCTTGGGACAGGCCTCGGCAACGATACGGCCACTCAACGAACCCGGAAGCCTCTACGGGGATCGCATCAACCAGTTGGACTTCGCGGCGGCCAAGACGTTCAGGGTCGGAACGTGGCAAGTGACGCCGGATGTGAGCCTCTTCAACGCCCTGAATGCGAATCCCATTACGAGCTACACGGTCGCCTATGGGCCGACGGTCGGGTTCCCGCTGCGGATTCTCGAAGCCCGGCTCATCCGGTTCGGCGTGCGGGCGCGCTTCTAGCCATTCCATAGGCTGGACATCTGGTCATCTGGTCATTTCGAGGACCAGGTGACCAGACGGCTGGGACACGTGGTCATTCCGCGGATCCCGGGTGATGTGGGGCGGCGTTGACCAGATGATCAAATGGCCAGACGGCATGGCCAGATCGGCCAACGGCCAGATGATGGCGGCCCTCGTCGCGGCCCTGTTGATGCCGGCCGCCGTCCTCGGGCGGCCGGAGTCAGCCGCCGGTCAGCAGCCGCGTGCGTCAGGTCAGGCGGTTACGTTTTCTGGGGATCTCGCGCCGGTGCTGTTCGAGCACTGCGCGCCTTGTCACCGCCCGGGTGGATCTGCCAGCTTCAGCCTGCTGACCTTCGCTGACGCCAGACCCAGGGCGCGGCAACTGGCCGCGGTGACCGCGGCCCGCACCATGCCTCCATGGCTGCCAGAGCGCGGCCAGGGCGACTTCACCGGCGAGCGGCGTCTGAACGACCAGCAGATCGCGCTCTTCAGGCAGTGGGTCGACAGCGGCATGCCCGAGGGCGACCCAGGTGATCGGCCTCCCACTCCCACGTGGCCGTCCGAGTGGCAGCTTG
Organism: uncultured Bifidobacteriaceae bacterium; assembly: GCA_964497175.1. Classification (GTDB taxonomy): domain Bacteria; phylum Acidobacteriota; class Vicinamibacteria; order Vicinamibacterales; family CAVVIG01; genus CAZCEL01. The sequence goes on along the minus strand of CAZCEL010000349.1, from coordinate 907 downwards.
GCCCGCCGGATCTCGTCCTGACCTCGCCTGCCTACGCGCTCAGGGCCACCGGCCCCGACATGTTCCGTAACTTCGTGATTCACGCGCCCACACAAGCGCTGCGCTACGTGCGGGCCTGGGAGTTCCGTCCGGGCAATCGCGTCGTCCACCACGCGACGCTGCAGATCGATCCGGGGGGCGCGTCGCGTCGCTTCGACGAGCAGGACGTCGAGGCCGGCTACGAAGGACTGATCGCACCCTCGGCGCGGGCGCCTGACGGGTTCTTCCTCGATTGGGCGCCCGGCCACCGGCCCCAGGTGTCGCCGGACGGCATCCGCTGGCCGCTTCCTCCGTCGGCCGATCTCGTGATGATGCTGCACCTGCGCCCGAGCGGAAAGGACGAGATGGTCCAGGCGAGCGTCGCGCTGTACTTCAGCGACACGCCGCCGGAGAGGACTCCGGTGATGCTGCGGCTGACGCGCCAGGATTTCGACATTCCCGCGGGCGCCCCCCAGGTGGCCGTCTCCGACTCGTACACGCTGCCCGTCGATCTGGACGTCTACACCGTGCAGCCGCACGCACACTATCTGGCCCGCGACATGCGCGGTGTCGCCCGGCTCCCGGATGGGACGACCCGGCCGCTCGTTCACATCACGCGCTGGGACTTCGACTGGCAGGACGTGTACCGCTACGCCGCCCCCATCGCGCTCCCGGCAGGCACGACGCTGACCATGGAATACACGTACGACAATTCCACCGGCAACCGGCGCAATCCGAGCGTGCCGCCCAGGCGCGTCACCTACGGCCAGCAGACGTCGGACGAGATGGCGGAGATGTGGTTCCAGGTCGTGCCGCGCAGCGCACAGGACCGCGAGGCGCTCCGATCGAGCCTCCGTGCGAAGGTGCTGCGCGAGGAAGTGAAAGGGCG
>CAZCEL010000348.1:0-5639 GCA_964497175.1 uncultured Bifidobacteriaceae bacterium | reverse complement strand
CGGCGTCGACCCGGTGCTTGTCGCAAGGAACGTGTACGACAGCAACAACATGGGCCGGTTGAAGCTGTTCGGGTCGGTTCTGAGCGCCATGCAGATCGACGCCTCCGGCCGCATCGCCATCATCTATCTCGACCATGAGATGGCCCGGGCCGCCGGCGGCACCTACGAGGACACAGAGGGCCTGATCAACCTGCCGCTGACGGTCAAGGAGATCGAAGCCGTCGTCTTCTTCAAGCAGATCGAGGGCGACCAGTACCGGGTCAGCATGCGGTCGAAGGGCGACACCGACATCGGAACGGTGGCCAAGGAGTTCGGCGGCGGCGGCCACAAGAACGCGGCGGGCTGTGCCGTGACGGGACCGATCGACACGCTGCAGCGCACGTTTGTTCAGAAGATCGAGAACGCGATTGGATGGCCTGCTCGTCGTTGACAAGCCCGTCGGGCCGACCTCACACGACGTCGTCGCCCGGGTCAGGCGGATCACCGGCGAAGCTCGTGTCGGCCACACGGGCACGCTCGATCCGCTGGCCAGCGGCGTGCTGCCCCTCGTCATGGGACGGGCCACCCGGCTGGCGCGGTTCCTCTCCGCGTCGACCAAACGGTACGTCGCGACCGTGTGTCTCGGGTTGTCCACCGATTCCGGCGACGCGCACGGTCGTCCGACGGGTCCGTCCTTCGAGGGACCGCTGCCCGACACGGCCACCATCGAGCGAGCGCTCGAGGCGTTTCGCGGAACCTTCCTCCAGCGGCCGCCCGCGGTGTCGGCCAAGAAGATCGGCGGCACGCGCAGCTACGATCTGGCGCGGCAGGAGGGAGCCGTACACGGGCGGCCCGAGCCGGTCTCTGTCAGCGCCCTCATCGATCTGGTGACGGTAGAGGATCGGCTGCTCACACTGCAGGTCGACTGCTCGCCCGGCTTCTACGTCCGCGCGCTGGCCCACGATCTTGGCGAACGCCTGGGCACGGGCGCCCATGTGGTGGCGCTCAGAAGAATCCGCAGCGGCGAGATCGGAATCAGCGAGGCCCTCCCGCTCTCGGACATCGAGGCGGGCGGCCGCGCTCGAGCGGTCGCGCATGTCGTACCGCTCTCGTTGATGCCGCTCGGAATGCCGGGCCTTCGGCTGACGGAGGCAGGTACCCGGCGCGCGCGGCACGGTCGAGACCTCGGTCCATGCGACATGCTCGAGATGCTTCCCGGAACGCAGTCGCCCGACCCCGCACCGGGCCAGGGATACGTCCGCTTGTTCGATCCGGGCGGCGACCTGCTTGGCGTCGCGCGCGCGACCGCGGCGCCTGGGATTTTGCACCCCGCCGTCATCCTGGGGTAACATGCTGGCTTTGGTCGACCGACAAAATGTCGCACAGACGGCGCATCCGGTTCCCCGGCTGGTTCTGGAGCGTGCGTGGAGGCAGGAGCTGTGGCGCTGACCAAGGACCGCAAGACGGAGCTGATCGGCTCTTTCAAGACTCACGATCTGGACACGGGCTCGCCTGAAGTCCAGGTCGCCATCCTCAGCGAGCGGATCAATTACCTGACCGAGCACTTCAAGTCACATGTCAAAGATCACCATTCCCGGCGCGGCCTCCTGATGCTGGTCGGCCGCCGGCGCCGGCTGCTCGACTACCTGAAGATCAAGGATTCGCAACGGTATTCCGACCTTATCCGGCGCCTCAACATCCGCAAGTAGGCGGAGCTGGCGTCGCCTCTTCTGGACCGTTATGACAATTCGTGAAGTTACTGTCGGCCAGGGAACGCTCAGGCTCGAAACAGGAAAGCTGGCCAAGCAGGCCGATGGCGCCGTGCTCGTTCGCTTCGGCGACTCGGTCGTGCTCGTCACGGCGTGCCGGGCGCCGAGCGTGCGCGAGGGCATCGACTTTCTGCCGCTGACAGTCGATTACCGCGAGTACACGTACGCGTCCGGACGCATTCCCGGCGGTTTCTTCAAGCGCGAGGGCAAGCCGGCCGAAAAGGAGGTCCTGACCAGCCGTGTGATCGATCGGCCCGTTCGACCGCTGTTTCCAACCGGGTGGCGCTACGAGACACAGGTCATCGCGCTGGTCCTGTCGGCCGACGCCGAGAACGATACGGACGTGCTGGCCATCACCGGCGCGTCGGCTGCGCTCGCCGTGTCCGACATTCCGTTCGCCAAGACGATCGCTGGCGTCCGCGTCGGCCTCGTCGACGGTCAGTACGTGATCAATCCGACCTTCGAGCAGCGGAAGCAGAGCCGACTCGACCTCGTCGTGGCCGGCAGCACCGACGGCCTGGTCATGGTCGAGGCGGGCGCCAGGGAGGTCAGTGAGGAGCAGGTCGTCGAGGCCCTCGAGGCCGCGCACGAAGCGATCAAGCGAATCGTGGCCGCAATCGACGACGTCGCACGTGCCGCCGGCAAGCGGAAGGTTACGTTCGCGAAGAAGGAGATCGGCCACGAGTTCTATCGCGAGGTCGAAGAGAAGGTGCTCGTGCCGCTCACCGAAGCGATGAGGATCCGGGGAAAGATCGAGAACTACGACCGGGTCGACCAGTTGCTCGAAGAGCTGGTGGCCTCGCTGCCTGAGGGCGAGGTCGAGCGAAAGGTCGAGGCCAAGCATATCTTCAAGAACCTCAAGGAGAAGGTGCTGCGCGAGGAGGTGCTCGATCGCGGCGTCCGGCTTGATGGTCGCAAGTTCGACGAAATCCGCCCCATCTGGATCGAGACGAGCGTGCTGCCGCGCACGCATGGATCGGCGGTCTTCACACGAGGCGAGACCCAGGCTCTGGTGACCTGCACGCTGGGAACGGCCGAGGACGCCCAGAAGGTCGAGAGCTTCGAAGGCGAGCAGTGGAAGAGCTTCATGCTGCACTACAACTTCCCGCCCTTCTCGGTCGGCGAAGTCGCCTTCCTGCGCGGCCCGGGGCGCCGGGAAGTCGGCCATGGCGCGCTGGCGGAGCGGGCGCTGGCGCCCATGATCCCGGCAGAAGAGCAGTTTCCGTACACGATCCGCGTCGTGTCGGACATCCTCGAATCCAACGGATCCTCGTCGATGGCATCGGTGTGCGGCGGATCGCTGGCCATGATGGATGCCGCCGTGCCCCTCAAGGCGCCCGTGGCCGGCATCGCCATGGGCCTGGTGATGGACGAAAAGCTCGGGAAGTATGCGGTGCTCAGCGACATCGCCGGCGCGGAGGATCACTACGGCGACATGGATTTCAAGGTTGCCGGGTCCACCTCGGGCATCACGGCGCTCCAGATGGACATCAAGGTGGGCGGCGTCACCATGGACGTGATCCGCAGGGCCCTCGAACAGGCGCGCCAGGGGCGCCTGCACATCCTCGAGAAGATGAGCGGTGCGCTCGCGGCTCCCCGCAAGGACATCTCGGCCTTCGCTCCTCGCATCGTGACGATTCGGATCCCGGTCGACAAGATCCGGGACGTGATCGGTCCCGGGGGAAAGATGATTCGCAGCATCATCGAGCGGACGGGTGTGAAGATTGACGTCGAGGACGACGGACGCGTCAACGTGGCGTCCGCCGACGAGACGTCCGCGCAGAAGGCCATCTCCATCATTCAGGAGTTGACGGCCACTCCGGAGCTCAACAAGACCTATCTCGGCAAGGTCCAGCGAATCACCGATTTCGGCGCCTTCGTCGAGATCATGCCGGGCACCGACGGACTCCTGCATGTGTCCGAGATTGCCAGCCACAGGGTCAAGGATGTCCGCGACGAACTCAAGGAAGGCGAACAGATTCTCGTCAAGGTGATCAACATCGACCCGACGGGCAAGATCAGGCTGAGCCGCAAGGCGCTGCTCCAGCAGGAGAGCGCAGCCAAGATGTAACGAAGCCCTGCCTCAGACCGCCGAGCATGTGTGCTCGCGATCAGCCTCACCCCGCCGAGCAGGGATGGGCGGGGCCCCGCCTCGGTTGAAGGCCTGGGCGGCCGCGATGCGGTCACCGACGGGCGGGTGGTCGCAGAAGATCCACTGGACCACCCGTGACGGCTGCTCTTCGGCCAGGTTCCGGGCACCGAGACGACGGATCGCGGACACGAACGCCATCGGATTGGCCGTGAGCTCGATCGCAAATCGATCGGCGCGCCGTTCTGATGCCCGTGAGATAGCCTGGACCACTGGACGCATCACCAGCACGACTGCGCCCGCGCTCAGCACCAGCAGCGGCAGCCCTGCAACGTCATCTGGCCCGCGCAGCCCGGCGGACGCACCCCAGGCCCTCAGCACACGCGAGGCGGCCAGCAGACCGCCGAGCACCAGCGCGCTCTCGAACACCATGCCCTTCCAGAGGTCGCCGTGAACATGGTGGGCCAGTTCGTGCGCCAGCACGACTTCAATCTCGTCGTCCGAGTACTCGCGGAGCATCGTGTCGGAGACCAGGATGCGTCGCGTACCCATGAGGCCGGCGAGTGCCGCGTTGGCCTTTCGCGTCTTCTCGCTCGCACTCCATTCGTACGCTCCCAGCACAGGCGTGCCAGTGCGCTCGGCGAGCGCCAGGAGCCTGGCCTGCAAGGTCTCTTGTTGCAGAGGCCGGACGCGATAGAACAGCGGCAGCAGTGCGACCGGCCCGACATGCGAGAGGCCTGCGACCATCAGCGCGAACGCCCCGCCGGCCGGCAGCCACCAGCCATCCGGCCACCGCCGAATGCACCCGTACAGCACGGACGTCAGAACGATCGCCAGCAGCCAGGCCACGCCGAGTGACTCGACCTCATCGCGCAGCCACCGCCGAAAGGGTTCATTGGACAACGCGTAGCGGCGCTCGAGGGCAAACCCGCTGTAGAACGCCGTCGGAGCGCCGCCAGTCACGAGTGCGGCGCCGAGCATCGTGACGTACAGGATGAGGGTCGCGGCGTCGCGCCAGAGGTCAGGAGCAATTGGCTCGGCCAGCGACGCGGCCCAGGTCCGGAGACCGACGCTCGCGCCGGTCGACGCAAGCGCCAGCAGCAGGCCGGCCGTCCACGCCAGCGAGAGCGTCGCTGCCATTCGTTTTCGGCGGTGGTACCTGGTGGCCTTGTCTTCGTTCACCGGTCTTGCTGGCTGTGGGGTGCTGCGTCCCTGGCGCGCAGTGGTCCCGGCCGTCAGTGCAGCCGCACGGAAATGAGCTTTGAGACGCCCGGCTCCTCCATGGTCACGCCGTACAACCGATCGGCAATCTCCATGGTCTTGCGGTTGTGCGTGATCAGGATGAACTGGGTGTGCTCCTGCATACCCCGCAGCATCTGCACGAAGCGCCCGATGTTGGCGTCGTCGAGCGGCGCGTCGATCTCGTCGAGCAGACAGAAGGGGCTCGGCTTGTACTTGAAGAGCCCGAACATCAGTGCGATCGCCGTGAGCGCCTTCTCGCCGCCGGACAACAGCTGAACGCTCTGCAGCCGCTTGCCTGGCGGCTGCGCCACGATCTCGACGCCGCTCTCGAGGGGGTCGTTGTCGTCGATCAGGGCCAGGCCCGCGCGGCCCCCGCCGAAGAGCGTGCTGAACGTCTGCTGGAAATTGGCGTTGATCGCCGAGAACGCCTCGGCGAACCGCTGGCGCGTCGTCTCGTCAATCCTCCTGATCGCCTCGCTCGTCTGCTCGATCGAGTCGACCAGATCCTGCCGCTGCGCCGTCAGAAACGCGTGTCGGGTCTCGAGCTCATCGAACTGCTC
>CAZCEL010000347.1:0-5656 GCA_964497175.1 uncultured Bifidobacteriaceae bacterium | reverse complement strand
AAGGTCTGCGGCGAGTACGACACGCGCTGATAGAACCGCCGCGACGGGTTGCTGTTGTACATGAAGTTCCACTCGTCGAAGCGGTAGACGCCGGTCGGGATGGTCACCGTCTGAACGGTGAAGGGCACGTCGATCCGATCGAGCCAGCGGTTGTACCAGACGTTCAGATACGCGCCGTTCTGAAAGCGCGTGCCGACCATGTGATGGATGCGCCGGGTCAGCAGCCGGTTGTGCTGATCGGTCGTGTAGGTGATGTTGATCATGGGCTCCATGACGCGGATGAGCCCGCCGGGCCGTGGGTTCCGTTCCAGATGCACCCTGGTCGTCCGGATGCCGGTGCGCGGCACGAACCCGACCTCCGCGTTGAAGTTCTCCTCGATGTCGGTGAACTCGGCGAAGGTCTGCCACCGCGTGTTGTGCAACAGCGCGCGGGCATGAACGGCCTGCTGCTGGTCGGCCACGCCCGGAGACGAGGTGCGCGCGATGAACGACTGCACGGAGAAGCTCTGCGTGGGCGCAAACAGCGCGTCGGCCGCGAAGGTCCGATTGAAGTGCGTCGAGTCGGACGCTTCCTTGTTGATCATGAGACCGCCGACCTTCGAGCGCGCGAACACGTCCCGGCTGTAACGTGTGACGAGAAAGTTCTCGCCGGGACGCCCCGCCGCGGCCTCCGTCTGCAGATCGAGCAGCGCCAGGTTGTGCGCCCCGACCTTCCCCGTCATCCTCGCACCGCCGACGATGCCGATCGGCTGGCCGGTGTCGGAGAGACCGATGCGGCGGCTGAAGAAGAGATCGGCCATCCGATCGAATCCCTGCGTGCTGACGTTGAACTGCCCCGAGTTCTCGAGAAAGAAGTCCCGCTTCTCGGGAAAGAAGAGCGGAAAGCGCGTCAGGTTGACCTGCTGCTCGTCCACCTCCACCTGGGCGAAATCGGTGTTCACAGTCACGTCGAGCGCGAGCCCGGACTTGAGCCCGTACTTGACGTCCAGGCCCACGTCCCGGAGAGCGCTCGAGGTGACGGAGCTGCCTGATCGATCCCGCCTGGCGCCGCCGATGGCGAACGGCTTGATCCGTAGATCCATGCCGCGGTTGAGCCCCGACATGCCGGTCAGGGTGCCGGCCTGGCTGACTTGTGTCAGACCGTACGGCTTGGGAATCGGGGCCCAGTAGGCCTGCTCGTTCTTCCGGCGGATATTCCGCATGAAGTTGATGCCCCAGGTCTGCGCCTCGACGTCCGGCGATCGAAGCGTGACCATCGGGATGGCAATCTCCGCGACCCAGCCGTCCCCGGTTCGACGGGCGGCCACGACCCAGACCCCGTCCCAGTTCCGGTTGACGTTCGACGAAGCGCCGCGGGCGTTGCCGCTGCCCTCCTCGAAGATCTGCTGCTCGAGCTTGGCCCCGAGCGGATTGGTCACGAACATGTAGCCCGAGCGCGAATCGCGGAACGTATCGAGGATGATCTGGAAGTTGTCCTCGTCGAGGAGCCGGGGAGAATCGCGGCGCATCTCGGTCGCGATGATGCCGTCGGGCTCGGAGTCGAACGCGTGCACGGCGATGTAGAGGTGGCCGGCATCGTACAGAAGGCGCACCTCGGTTTGCTCGGTTGCAGGCTCGCCGTCTGCGGGCTCCTGCTGGGTGAAGCCTGCCACGACGTCGGCCGTGCGCCAGGCTGGGTCACTCAGTTGGCCGTCGATGTCGGGCACCCGGCTGGCGAGCTGAACCATGATTCGATACCGCGAGCGGTCCATCGCGGCATGGTCGTGGTCCTGCGCTCTCAGGCGGCCGGCGCCGAGCGACAGCAGCAGCACGAGGCCGACGAGCGTCGCACTCGGGTTGCGGCGAGCGGTGCAGGTCAATTTCCGTCCTTTTCTCGAATGGAGCGGCCGCTCCGGCTTCTGAGAGTACAACAGGAACGGCTCTCGTCCAACCTGCCGGATGATGTTGTGGCACAGCCGGGGGCACTGCCGGCCCGTGCGCGAGTTCGTGCACGGCTGGAAACGTTTGCGCTATCCTCTGGCCCGATGGACAAGACCTTTCTCTTTCTCGCTGCACTTGCCGGCCTGGTTGGTGTGGGCCTGGGCGCCTTTGGCGCTCACGGCCTGCGCGGCCGGCTGTCGCCCGACATGCTGGCAGTCTTCGAGACCGGGGTGCGCTATCACATGTATCACGCGCTGGCGCTGCTGGCAGTCTCCGCGATCGCGGCGCGCGTCGACGGACGGCTGCCGATCGTCGCCGGCTGGTGCTTCACGGCCGGCATCCTCGTCTTCTCAGGGAGTCTCTACGCGCTGGCGCTGACAGGCGTCACGACGCTTGGGGCCATCACCCCGTTGGGCGGCGTGGCGTTCCTCGCGGGCTGGATCTGCCTCGCGCTGGCGGCCTGGTAAACCGATCGGATCAGAACCGTATCTTCAGGGAGCCGGACAACAGGCGGGGAATGGAGTACTGCCCCTGGACCATGGTGCTCTCCCTCGACACCAGATAGATGTTGTTCGAGATGTTCTCAATACTGAACTGCAGCGACAGACGAGGTCTGTTCCCGCTGGAGGTCGCATTCCAGCCGATCGAGACGTTCTGCGTGAAGTGCGATGGGCAGCGGGTCCCGCACAGCTCTGGGCCTGCCGGGTGTTCGTGCGCATCGCCTTCCTCATGCCCATGGTCGCCAGCGGCATGTCCGCCAGACGTTCCGCTCCCGTACTCGAGCGCCACGGCCCCCCAGAGCCTCGTCCGGTTGTTGCGGTACGTCACGCCGGACGTCAGCGTGTGTGCCTGATCCATCGGCGCAAGGAATCGACCGGTCTCGGTCAGGTGAGCGGCTTCGGTCGTGAACCCGGCGGTGATGGGATTGTAGAACCAGACCCGCCCAAGTGCGTAGTTCAGATAGGCCGTCAGGCCGAGGTCCGCGACCCGCGGCACCTCCGCCTTGATCTCCATCCCGTAGGCCTTCCCTCTGTCGAAGCTCGCATAGGCATAGAACCTGGAGTCTGGAAAGAGCGTCGTGTGGGGAGGGTCGTTGCTGAGGCGATAGTAACTGGTGACCCCCAGGTTCACGGCGCCCGCAACAGTCTGGGTGACTCCCAGCTCGAACTGGTTCTCCTTGATGGACCGCACAGGGGGCAGGGGCCGCCCCACCTCGGACACGAATCGTGTCAGGCCATCACTGCTGGCCAGCACGTTTTCGATCGGCGGGGGAACGAAGAAATGGTTGTACGAGCCGAAGAACACCGTTCCGGACGAAAAGCGGTAGGCGGCGTTCACCCGTGGGCTGACGTGCGACTCGGAAATCGCGAGGCTGTACCGGTCGAACCGCAGGCCGAGATCCAGCGTGAAGCTGGAGGCGAGGCGCATCTTGTCTTGCAGAAAGAGGCTAGCCTGGCCGCCGGTCTTCCTGCCGTTGAAGACGACCGGCCGAGGCACGCCGGCGCCGAGATTCGGACCGCGAAAATGCACGTGATCCTCGTTCACCTGAGGCAGGTGTGTAAACGTGATCCAGGGCTGGCTGAGGTAATAGAGGTCCTCGGTGGGGCGCAACAGCACCAGGTCCACGCCGCCCTTTACCGTGTGTCGGCCGGACAGGCGCGTGATGTCGCCCTTGATGCCGATCGTGTCCAGCACGCGCCGCGCGTCCGTCTGGGCGCCGTACTGGTCGATCGTGTCGGGAAATTGGCGGACGGTGGACCACTTCTGATAGACGGCGGTCCGCAAGACGGTTCTGGCGGACTGCACACGGTCCCAGGAGAGAATCAGGCTCTCTGAACGCGCGCGCTGGAGGTTGTTGAAGCCGGGCCGCAGCAGCTCGTCGCGTTCGTCCTTGGGGAGCTCGAAGTTCACGCCGTCACCAATCATCACGAGCTTGAGGTGGTTGCCGTCGCTGGCGCGGAAATCCAGCTGCCCGAATCCGCGCAGGCCACGACCGGTGTTGTGGATGGATCGCGGCGAGGGTGGGCTCAGAAATCGACCCGACGTGAAGCCGCTCAGGTTCAGGTAGTACGCGGCCCGCTCGGAATGCCCGCCCAAGTCGAGGCCGACGTTGTGCCGCTGCGCCGTTCCGGTCCCGAGAGCAAGCGAACCTCTGTTCAGGGCGGCGAACCCGGATTTGGTGACCACATCCAGGATCCCGCCAAACCGGTTGCCGTACTCGGCGGAATAGCCGCCGGTCATCACGTTCATGGACTCGACGTAGTCCACGCCGAGTCCGGGCGAGAACACCGCGTGGGCGTTCTCCCAGAACTGCACGCCGTTGATGAACGGATTGAGCGCCACTTCGTGCCCGCGAACGTGAACGAAGTCGTCGTGGCCGCGGATCATGCCGGGCGCGGCCGCGACGATCGCGTCCGGCAGGTTCGTCCGCTGCGTCAGCGGGAGCATGGCGAGCCGCTCTCCGGTGAGATGCGTGGAACCGGGAGAGTGCACGGAAGGCAGAGAGCTCGCGGTGACCTCCACCGACTCCTGAACCGGCCGCAGTACCAACGCCACCTCGAGGTTCTGCGCTTCGCGCGGCTTCAGGGCAAGCCTGTACTGCCCGTCCAGAAAGCCGGCGAGCGTGATCCTGAGCACGTAGTCGCCCGGCGCAAGGCGCGCGAATGCGAAGTGACCATCTGTCGTTGTCGCCATGGACAACGGCCCAGTCAGAGAACCGCCGCGAAGCTCGACAACCGCCCCAGGCAGAGCCGACCGGTCCGCTTGGGCCGTTACGGTGCCGTGAATGACGCCTTCCCCCTGTGCCAGGGCAGGCGTCGCACCCTCGGGCAGGGTGGCGATCACCAAGAGCACAACCATGAAGAGTTTCTGCCGCATGTTCCTCTCCTTCCGTCCCTCTTCCTCCGTTGGACATGGGAAGCCGGCAAGCCCATCAGGCCGTCGAGGCTCGACGGAGCCGCGTCCTGGCCGCCCGCACGGGCCGCTCGGACGGCGCCGTGCGGACGTCAGCGCGGAGGCGCTTCCCTGAAGCTGTCGAGAGCGGGACTAACGGCGGGGCGGCGGCGGGTCCGGGGGAATGTTCCAATCCGACGGCACTCGCCAAGCATGGCCGACCGGACCGGGTAACGTGGCATCAAACGCTGTCGCGTCGGATGCAGCTGGTAGCACCAGAGGGCCGAGCGCCGACAGCAGGGCGGCGGTCGGATCATCGTGCGCACCTTGCAGCCGGCATCTCGTCGAGTCCGCGGGTGTCCCGTGCATGGGGCAGACACCATGATCGGCCCCGTGCATGCACGTGCAGACCAGGCCGGACGAGGAACCTGCGCCTGCGATCACGAAGATCGCCGTTCCTGTCACGACGGACAGGTGGAGAAGAAGCGACGCGATTGCAAGCGGAACGATGTGACGCCGGATGTTGAGCACGCGCCAGCCAGCCTAGTCGAGATCCCCGGACGGGGTCAAGGCACCGTCCGCCATGCTGTCAACACCGTTCGCTACTCTGTCACCGTCCGCTACTCGCGTCCCCGCGATCGGGCCGGCGGCTTCTTGACAGGTGGTGCGGGCGGCGGCGGCAGATACTCGATCATCACATTGCTGACGATCGCGACCGGGCGGCCTGGGGCGCTGTAGGTCGCGCGGCCGTCGGCCCGCTCGATCGTGAGCTTCTCGCCGAGCACGCTGATCTGGTTCTCCGCTTCCGGGAAGGTCACCCAGACGCGCAGTTTCTGGCCTTGCA
>CAZCEL010000346.1:0-5658 GCA_964497175.1 uncultured Bifidobacteriaceae bacterium | reverse complement strand
CTTGAAGTCGCTCGGTGAGGGCCTGGGTCCTCCCTGGAGCAGGGAGTACCGGATCGCGGCGACTGCGGCGATTGGAGCCCTCGAGCGCGCAGGTTGGAAGCGGCGCCTTCTGCCGTGAACCGCTTCGCTATGCCGCCATCCTCGTCGCGGCGATGCGCCAGGTTGCAGCCGAGCCCGAGGGGCCGCTTACCAAAAGCGACCTGAGCTTCGTTCAGGCCTCCGCAGCTTCCATACTCGACTCGCGCGTAGTGTTCCCGCGAAGGTCAGAAGGCCGGTCCACGTGCTCTATGAGCGAGGATTAAAGGTATGCCTACAAGACCGCTACAATGTGCCTATGCGGCAGATCTCTGGGAGGCGCTCCACCCGATTCACCCGTCGGTCCTACTTCGTCGACGAGGGGGCGATCCGTCGTGCCCGCCGCGTGCTGGGCGTCCATAGCAACGCGGAGGCTGTGCGGCTCGCGGTCGAGCGCGTCGTCGAAATGCAAGGGTTCTGGCGCTTCATGACGCGGAGTCGCGCCAGTCTCAAGCCCGGGAGCATCGAGGCGCCGTGATCCGTGTGGGCGATCATCGATACGAGTGTGTACATCGGCGGCCGCTTCAGCACATTGAGGTCTCCTGCGATCAGAGCTTCCTTCTTGGCTCGTGTCCAGCCTTCGACTGGCGCTCACGTGCGAGTGCCCTGAGCGCGCGACCGACAGGAGCGGGGAGGCGGCGGGAACCCGCCCCGCCGCCTCCACGAGGCAGCAAAGGCGGCCGCGGGAACCCTTCCCGATCGGTTATCAATGACGGTTATCACCGGCGAGACCCAGACGTGCTCGCAGGGCGCAAGTACTGGCCGGAATTTGCCGCGGATTCGCGCGCGTCGGAGAGGGCGATAACCGATCCTCTTGGCCCGTTCGCGTGAGGCAAGAACGCCATCAAACCTGCCAAGCTCGGCAACGAATCAGCGTGAGGCCGTACGGCGATCTCGGCGACGGGCCGCTGCACCTGCTCCACGTCGTGTAGAGGAACGCTCGGTCGAAGGCCCTGCCTTCCGGGCACACGACCGCAGTGCCTCGGCAGTCTCCTTCGGCAGGACGTCCGTGAGCGGTTGCGCCTTCTGAATCTCCCCCGGAGTCCACTCAGGGTTCTCGGCGTCAGGACGACTGACGTTCGTTCGAATACGTGCCATATACCGCTTCTACAACGAAATGCGTCACAGGGAATCGAGTGCGCGGCCGGGAGAACCGTGCATGGTGCTACGCTACCTCGATGAGCGCGCGCGGGTTCTTCGCGGCAATCATCAACAAGGTGCGTGCTGCCCCCGACGGCGCGCGGCGTCCCTGTTCCCACTCCTGAAGCGTCCGCACCGAGACGCCCAGCAGTTCCGCAAATCGCGGCTGTGACAAGCCCGTGCCCTCGCGAATCGTCGCCACCGCCGGCACGGTCCTGACGCGACCGTGTTCGCCTCGCTTGAGTTGTCGAAGCCCTTCCAGAATCTCCGCGCCGATATTCCGCCGCTTAGGCGCCGCCATCGATTTCCTCCTTGATCTTTTTCAGCACGTGCCCGGGGATGCTCTCCGCCTCATTCTTCGCGTACAAGGTGAGCATCCAGATCTCTCCCTGGCGCGATCGGAGGTGGTAGATCACTCAAATCCCACCTCGTTTCCCGCGTCCGGAGACACCCCATCGGAGCTTCCGGACGCCGCCCAATCCTCTGATCACATCCCCCGCGTCAGGGTTTTCAACCAGCGCCCGCTGCAACGCCGAGTACTCGTCGTCGGACAGGTACCGGTGGACGAGGGACGTGAACAGCCGGGTTTCGACGAAGGTCAGCACGTCAGTTAGAGTTTACGTCTCAGACGGAGATACGTCAAAGACGGATAGCCTCTGGGGCGGTTCGCTGTCGACCGACTCAATAGGCCTGCATCCTCCGGTTCGACCTTGAGGAATCAATCAGTGACGGGTGGCTCTTGACCTGGGCATCAGGCGGCGTATCGTGTTGGGAACGCGGTTCCCAGAGGAGCATTCTGAATGGCAGCAAGGCGTGGGCGGTCTCCAAAGCGAGCCTGCGGTGTCTGGAGGTCCAGTGACGGCCGTACGCGTTTCCGTCCACGTCTTCCAGTGCCACCGTGGCCATTGGCTGACCGTTCGCCACGGAGGTGAGCATGACCGCCAACGACTTCAACGACTCCACGACAGTGGTCTCCCCGCAGCTGGCCGTCCGCCAACTCTGGCCAATTCTCGAGCCAGGCACACCGTTCATCTGGCGCAGATGTACCGTAGGTGCAGATTGCGAATCCATTCCCAGGTCGGCCAGGCCACCGAGGTCACGATGAACTTGGACGACCTCGGGGGACAGTTGATGAGGAGCCTCGTCGTCTCGCCAGCACTCACGACCTCGAGGTGCTCGGCGAGCAACTGGAGGTGCCAGTTGCCAGCAGTCCCCCCTACCCCGAGAAGGGGAGCAGTTCCGGCGTGATGCGTGGCGCTTCTATGACGAGCTGCCTCTGGTGGAGGAGTACGTGGAATCGGAGGGCCGCCGCTGCGGAACCGCTCGTGGACGCCGGAAACGTCTACCTGCCTCGCCCGACCGCGCCGAATGGAATGCCGGTACCTGGGCGCGAATGGGTACCCGATTTCACTGGGCAGCTCACCGCCTTTCCTCATGCCGCCCACGACGACGACCTCGACGCCTTCACGCAGCTCGTCGCGCGGTGGCGCCGGCGTCGGGGCCTTACGGACGCGATGCGACGAGTGATCTTTGGCGTTAATGAGTCCGACGATGACATCGAAGAGAGCAGTCGGAGGCACTGGCCGGATTTCTGGACGGGCGGAGAGTCGGCACGTGCCCGCAATGAAGGGAATGCCGCGCCCGTGAGGACGGGGACGCCCCAGAACGAACCCTATAGAGTGAGCAGACCGATGCTGGACAGGTAGGCGAATGTCTCGTCGTAGAACTCCGGGAGGCGCGTCGGGTCGTCGGAATAGCCGGGCGGGACAAACAGGACCATGCCCTGCCGAGCGCGGGTGAGGAGGACGCGATACGCGTTGAGCAGGTAGCGCTGGCGGTCTGGCTTGTTGATGTTCGTCCACGCATCGCCCCGAAACGAGTGATAGCGCCAGTGGCCCCCTTGCAAACGCAGGTCAGCGTCCCAGGTCACACATGTCCAGTCCACTTCCAATCCTTGGATCTGGAACTCCGTGGCGGCATCCTCGAGGTAGTAACTCGAACGGGTGTCGGACGGGTCGCTGAGGAACCAGTGGATCGGGTCCACGCTGACGCGGACGTCGATGGCGTGCGGCTTAAGCCGCATGGCCTGCGAGGACGCGACCAGTCCGTATTGCTCGGAACCCCGGGCGTGGCTGCGAATCCAGGCCTTGGCGCGCGTCAGATCGCGCGTGATCGCGATCGGGTAGCGGGCAGCGACTTGCTGTAAGAAGTCGCGAGCACCTGACGCGTCGCAGTCCAGGAGCGCCTTGACGAATGCCGACACGCGTTCGGAGCGGAATGACCGCATTGAGGTTGCGAGGTGCAACCGCGGGTCTCGGACGAGTCGACCGCCGTTAGCGAGGGCATGGACCGCGGATTCCGCGTCGTACTCCGAGCCTGATAGGTCTGGTGACACGTACGTGCGCCAATGTGGGAAGGCTCGCCGGACGGCGTCGAGCCAGGCGCCGATACCAGCCTCGCCCGTGTGGATCTCCTGTCCGCCGCCCACCAGGCACACGATCACGGCCCAGGACTCGTGACGGTCCAGGTACGAGATCAAGAACTCCGACTCAGACTGGGCGAAGTTGAGTTGGCCCTTCCGCCGCTTCATGAAGTCGGCCGTCTTCTCGAGGTTCCACGCGCGCTGCGCTTCGTCGAAGATCACGACGTGGTCACCAGGGGCTGCGGAATCACGGACGCCGTCGTCGCGGAAGTGATGCACGTTCTGGATGAAGGGTTTCACCTGCTGGCGAATGACGCCCTTGCGCACTGCACGGTGCTGGCGTTCAAACTCGTCGCGCGTGAGCGCTTCCTGCAGCACGGCCACGAGGGGCCCATTGCCCGAGAGAAATACTGCCCGCGCTTCGCCAAAGGCCCGCCGGCGCGTGGCGACATTCAGACCGACCAGCGTCTTGCCGGCTCCTGGCACGCCTGTCACGAAGACGATGGCCTTCTCACGCTTGGTTCTGGCGTTCTCGATGATCTCCTCGACCGTCCCTGAGGTGACCCGCAGGTTCTTGGCGCCGGCGTCGTTTCGAGTAATGGCGTCGACCGTATGCCGGGAGTACAGCGCACGGGCCGCCTCGATGATCGTCGGTGTCGGCTGGTACCGCGCGCGGCCCCAGGCCGCGCCGTCAAGTTGCGGGCCAGCCACCGAGAGGAGTGCCTCGTCGATCGCGCGACGCAGTCCCCGCGGTGTTGCTCGGCGTGGTGGCCGAACACCGTCAGCGTGAGCCGGCGCCCAGTGGTCGTCGCCGCCAGTGGTGGCCGTGGCGACGACTAGAGGAAAGATGGGAGCGTCGTGGCTTGCCTCATGGAAGTTCTTCAAGTCCAGGCCGTAGTCCCAGGCCTGGTTATAGGCCTGCTTGGTGAACCGCTTCTCTCCGCACTTGAACTCGATGACGAACACGGCGGGTCCTGAGACGAGGGCGGCATCGATCCGGCTTCCGAGACGTGGAACATCGAACTCCAGGAACAGGACGCCGGACAGTCCGGCCACCGCGTCGCGGAGGATGTGGAACTCTTCCTCCCAGGCTTGTCGCTGGGTGGCCTCGATTGAGCCGTGGGGGTCTGCCAGCGCCAGTCGGCCCACTACTTCGGCTGGGGAGGCGGCGAGGAAGGTCGCGACATCCGCGCCGTAGTAGGCAGAGAAGGCCCGAGGAGGTTCGGCAGACCGGGTCACGGCTGAGAGAATAACGTGGTCCGGACACACTTGGCGCCTTGGGAATCGCCGGAGGCTGGTCTACGGTGCGGGTGACGGCAGCTGGATTTCAGGCGATGGCCAACAGGCACGACGATCTGCCGGTTCTACGCCATCCTCGACCGGCTGGAGGAGACGCTCGAAGGCGCACGGCGCCTCGCCGACCGCTCCCGACACATGGACTGGCCAGGCCGCGGCGACTACTTCTTCCGCGAGGACGGCGAGGGCTGTTCCTTTGCCCGGCAGCGCGAGCGCCGCCTGGAGCAAGTGTCGGATCTCCGCGTCCGAGTAGAGATACGGGCGCGCTCAGGGCGCGTATCTGCGCGCGGTCGTCCTCGGGCACAACCGGGTACTACGGCGTCCCGTTGAACGGCCCGGCGCTGAACGCGTTTCGGGCGGCGATGGTCCAGCTCTGGTGGCGCGTCTTGCGTCGCCGGAGTCAAGGCAACCATCTGACGTGGCGTCGCATGGGCGCGTACGCCGATCGCTGGCTCCCGACACTACGCATCTGTCATCCCGATCCGCGCGTGCGCTTCGCCGTCACGACCCAAGGCAAGAGCCGGATGCGGTAACGCCGCACGTCCGGATCTGTGGAGGGGGTGATCAGCGATGGTCATTCCTACTCCGACTTCCCCCTTCACAGGGCGAAGGAACGATCTATGCCGGCTTGATCTGGAATTACATGCGGGAAATCAAGGGAAGAATGGAAGTAATTGATTAGCGGGTCTTGTACCGCGCTGAAGATTCTGGCATAACAACCGTGT
>CAZCEL010000345.1:0-5665 GCA_964497175.1 uncultured Bifidobacteriaceae bacterium | reverse complement strand
ATTATGTGGAGTGCCCGATTATGCGGAGTGCCGCCACGGTGTGGCCCATGGCGGCGACGTGAATCGCGCGCACGACTCCGCATAATTCAGAGGCGATCCAAGAAGACCAGGAGTTCGTCGGAGGCCTTGAAGCGTCCGGCGCTAACCGCCGGCGCCTCCACACGGGCGAGTGCGCGTTCCTTCATGGCCAGGTCGGCCTCGAGATAGCCGTGCGTGGTCGTCGGACTTTCATGTCCGAGCCACAACGCAATGACTGCCGTGTCGGTGCCGGACTGCAGGAGGTGCATCGCCGTCGTGTGGCGCACCACGTGAGGCGAAATGCGGCGGCTGCGGAGCGTCGGGCAGGTCTGAGCGGCGCGCTCGACCGCGAGCGCCAGTCGCTGTGCCGCCCCCGAGCGTGTGAGTGGGCCGTGACGGCCGTTCGGGAAGAGCCGATCGGTGGGACTCCCGCCGCGCGTGCGGATCCACGCCGCGAGCACACGCGCCGTTCGCGCCCATAGGGGCACCGTGCGCTCCTTCCGACCCTTGCCGCGCAGCACCACACGCGGCGTGCCGTCAAAGAGGACATCGCCGATCGTCAAGCCGAGGGCTTCGGAGATGCGGGCCCCGGTGTTGTACAGCATCACGAAGAGCGCGCGATCCCGCTGGCCGGCGTGGGTATCCGTCGGCGGGGCGTCCAGGATCGCCTGCATCTCCTCGCGGGCGAGAAACCCCAGCATGGGCTTGGCGCACCGTTTAGTCGGGATGGCGAGCACGCGTTGCGCGGTGGGTAAGCAGGCGGGCTCCTCCGTCGAGGCGTAGCGCACGAAGGACCGCACGACCGCGAGCCGGGCGTTTCGGCTGCGAATGGTATTGCCGCGCGCCTGCTCGAGATGATCGAGGAACGCCAGCACGAGCGGGGCATCGAGGTCCTCAAGGCGCATTAGCGCGGGCGCTTTCTTCAGGTGGCCCTCCGCGAAACGGAGGAGGAGCCGGAAGGTATCGCGGTAGGCGGCGACGGTCGCCGCCGTGACGTGGCGCTGCTGGATCAGGCGCTCGGCAAAGAAGCGCTGCACAACGGGCGCGAGCGCGGGACTGGCAAAGAGGGGCGCACTCATGACCGGCCCTCGGCCTCGGCGGCCACGAAGCGCTCGAAGCGCGCCCCGACGAGCGCGAGCAGCTCGGGCACGCCGCTCAGATACCAGTACGTGTCGCTGACTTTGGCATGCCCCAGGTACGTCACCAAGTCGAGGAGTGGCATCTCGACATCGACACCCGCGTGATGCCACTCGAGCAGGCGCCGACAGGCAAAGGCGTGGCGGAGGCTATGGATTCGCGGGCCGTGCGCGCGCGGGGACGGCCAGGCGAGTCGCCGCCGGATGCGCTGAAAGGCGTGCCGCAGCTGCCAGTAGCGGAGGGGGCGTCCGTCCGCGCTGAGGAAGAACGCCGCGCCGGCCGTGGGTGTGGCCGCGCGGCGGCCGGCATACTGCTGGAGCGCGGCGACGGCGCTGGGGTGCAGGGGCACGAGCCGCGCCTTTCTGAATTTGGTCTCACGGATGTGCAACGCGCCGGTGGTGAGGTCGACGTCGTCGCACTGCAGGTGCAACGCTTCCGACACGCGCAGTCCCGTACATGCCAGCAACGCAAAGACCGTCGTCACCGTCTCGGCACCCGGGCCGCCGACGAGCTGACGACTCTGCATAAGGAGATCGGCGATCTCGCGTGGCGTGCAGACATGCGGTGCCAGCCGCCGGTGCGCCCGCCCCAGCAGACCGGGCGGCGGCACCTCGGTCGTGGGGTCGTGCTGACGGAGGAACCGCGCGAACGGGCGCACGATCTCAACGCGGCGGGCCCACGTGACGGCGCTGACGGCGGGCACCGACTGGGCCCACGCGACCACGATCGCGACGGTGAGGCGTGGCGCCGTTGTGTGCGCGTCGGCGAAGCGCGCGAACGCGAGCAGCTGGTCGCCGGCGATCGTCAGCGCAAACCCGAGCGCGCGGCGCTCGGCCACGTAGCGCGTGGCAAGGGCGACGAAGGAGTCGGCTAGGGCGCTCATCGCGCTCCCTCCGGCCAGGGCATCGCGACCTGTCGCAGACGCGCGAGATCCACCTTGGCGTACACGGCTGTCGTGTCCAACGACGCATGGCCCAACGCATCCGCCACTTCCTTGAGCGACGCGCCGGCGTTGACGAGCCGCGTGGCTGCGGTATGTCGTAAGCGATGGGTCCCGGTGACGGACGCCGGCAGCCCCGCACGCCGGTAGCCCAGACGCATGGCACTGCGGACCACCGACGGCGTCAGAGCCTCACCCTCGAGGACGCCCATCCGCACAAACACGTGGTCACTTGACGTCGCGGGACGGACGCGGAGATACCGCGCCAGCGCAGCACCGAGATCGCTCGTCAACGGCACCACCCGAGCGCGATGCGTCTTGGTCGCGCGAATTGTCACGGCGGCTGACCGCCAGTCGATGTCGGCGAGCCCGAGCCCGGCCACTTCACAGGCCCGCAGGCCCCACGTCACCAGGCACAGCGCCATGGCGTAGTCGCGACAGCTCCGAGGGGTGGCGCGATCGAATGCCGCGACAAACTGCGCGAGGTCGGTCGGGGTCAGATGTTTCGGCACGCTGGCCAGGCGCCACTGCGCCACGCGCGGCAGGGCCTCGGCGAGGCCGGCAACGGCCACGCCCTGAAGCGCCAGATATCGGAGATAGCTCCGGAGATCGCTCGCGATGGCGCCCGCCGTGACCGGGCGGACGTGCTGCGCGCGCGTCGTCACCCACGACGTGAGGACGGACGGACACAGGGCCTGGTAGCGGATCGGCTGGGCGCCGAACAGGTCCGTGAGAAACACCCCCACGTGGCGCCGCCGCCGCACCCGGGTCTGGACGGCCGCGCCACAGACGTCGCGGAGATAGGCATCGAACGCGGCGACTTCAGCGTCGACGGGCGTCCACGGGGAGGGCGCGGCCGGCGGCATCCCGGTGGCGCGCAGCCACAGCCGCAGCGCCGCGCGATTCTCCGTCACAGCGCGGCGCCCGGAACGCGCACACGTGCACCCGGGCAGATGCGTCGAGAGAAACGCGTCGACGGCGTGCACCGCGGCCGGTGAGTCTGCGGGCCGCCACTCGGCGAAATGGGCGACGATCTGCAGATACCGCTCGATCGTCGTCGGAGCCAATCGGCGCGCGCGTAGCGTTGCCTCGTAGGATGCGGCGGCGGCGGCCGACGTGGCGCGCCCCAGGCGGCCGAGCGGCCTTTCCCGAAGTCCAGCAGCAATCAACATGAGCACCTCCTCAGGGCAACGGCCCTGATGCAGTGCTCATCGTTATGCGGAGTCGCCCGCTACGCCGCGACGCTCATCATCCGGCGAATCTCGCTGTCTGACGGCGCTTGGCGGCCAGCACTCCGCAGAACACTCCACATAATTCCGTTTATGCGCAGCTGCGCATAATCGGAAGTACTGCGGCTTCGCCGGCATCGTCCACGGCCAGAAGAGCACTGACTTCATCAAGGCGCTCGTCGAGCGGCGATTCGCAACACCGATTGCGACGGGCAAGCTTCATCGCGGACGGATGTTTCACGTCCACTACAAGCCGCTCTGGGCAGCCGTCGGCGAGCCGGACAATCGATTCAGAAAGCCCGCTGCACCCGGCCGGATGATCGAGCGTGTAATGCTCCTCGATGCGGTCCTCGACGAGCCAGCCTGCACCTGGCTTGGCCCGGCCCGCGACAATTGGCGTGCTGCCGGGCCTTGACCATCACGCCTTCGTTTACCTGGTCACGAGCCGGTCACCGATGGACTTCCGGCTGTTCCTTCTGCGGCATGTGCCCCTGTTGCGTGTGCTCTTCCGATGGACGATTCGGCTGCTGTTCCCACGGTCTCTTTGGAAGGCGCGCCTGGTCTACGAGCTCGCCGTGCGCGAGCACCTCGGTGCGCGTCTGGAACCCGCGAACGTTCAGGTTCTTGAGTGGCTTTTCCCTGAGCGGAAACGCCTCGCCGAACCCGGTGCCGGCCCGGCTGACGAGCGCTATCTGACAACCTCGAAGAACTTCGGAGCGCCCCGGTTCAGAGCGCTGTACCGCCAGTGGCTCGAAGACCCGACCAACACTCTGTGGATGGCTGGCTCGACAACGCTGGCCGACGCGCTCGATCGCGATCATAGCCGGGTCGAATGCATCGAGCTCTCGCGTCAGTACCTTCATCTCTCTCCTCTGGTTGACGTCGCCTGACAAACTACAGCTGAGGACGGCCTCGGGGACAACCTCCGGAAATGAGGTCGTCCCCCATCACTGAGTCTCGCCCGCCGCCTCCATGTGCCAGCCGAGCGTCGCGGCGAGCACACTCCACGGCCGCAGTATTTCGTTCGTGCCCAGAGACTTCGTCGTGGAGTGCGCGGTCGCTCGCTGATACGGGCGGCGCTCTTTGCCGCCCGCTGCCAGTGTCAGCGTAGCAGCAGGGGCAGGAGACCATGGCGTGAGCGACCCCGCTGCGCGCGTCCGGTGTGGCCACGCGCCCGTCCGGAGGGGTCGCTCACGCCATGGCTGTCTCGGTCGCAGTCGTTGCCAGCGATGTAAGCAGCCGGCGAAAAGCGCCTTGTTCTCGCGCGTCAATTGCGAGCGACCGCGTCCACGTTCTTCCGGTCGAATTGGTCCTGGATTTCCCGGAACAGTCGGTCCACAAGCGAAGCGTTTTCACGTGCCTTCTGCAGCTCAGATGCTTACCGGAAATCGTCCCGGCAATTTGTGTCGCATGTAATGTCGATCCGGCGCTCTTCGCGGCTGCCGCGCGTCTGATGCGACGGCCATCACGACGACGATGGTGCATCTGTGCTCGGCACCGTGCAAGGCGCTGCGCTTCGCTCCGCCCGCGCTATGCGCGGCCTTCGGGCCTTGACGGTGCCTGCGCGCAGATGATCCACAGGCAATTACGTGATGGCCGTGGCATGTTGTTCCGTCCGGAACGCACGGCGCATTGATCGATAACTGGAGGACCTTCAGGCGCGCTCGCGTGTGTTCGATCGTTTCCGGAAACGTGCGCTTGACCCGCTTGTTGAGGTTCGTTTGTTGCGATCTTGATCGTTGACGGCCGTCGCGAGTGGCGCTAGTCTGTTCACATTCGACGGTGCTGCGACGCACCACCCTCCGCTTTCGGTCACCGACGCGGAGGCAGCCGTTGATCGTCGCCTTCAGGGCCTCAATCAACAGCTACCCTGCGACGAGCAGGGCAACGATCGGCGATGCGCACGCCGATCTCGGTCGCCGAGGCGTCATTGGATGGCACGGTTGGTGATCGTGGGGACAGCACCACCAACTACAACGTGCAGGTTGAACGCTTCGACTCGCATCGATCGCGAATTCGCTGCGAGCAACCGTCGGGCTCAGCCCCTCGGTCCCCGATGTCGGTCTTAGGCCCTCATCAGCGCTTCTGATCCAGGGCGCGCTGGCTTCAAGTCAGCGCGCTCAGCGCGAATCTCTCACACAACAGATCAACAGCACGCGAACGCGCGTGCAGGTCGGGAGGTTGCGACATGAGGACCTGGTTCAATGTCTCAGAAGCCGCGGAGTACGCCGGCGTGAGCCGGGACACGATCTACACGGCATGCGAGCGGCACGAGCTTCGAAGTGCGCGCGTCAGCGGAAGACGCGCGATTCGAATTCGGCCGGCATGGATCGATGCCTGG
>CAZCEL010000344.1:0-5681 GCA_964497175.1 uncultured Bifidobacteriaceae bacterium | reverse complement strand
GTGCCGGCGCGGTGGCAGGCGGCGAGTTGCGGAGCGGCCTCTTCGTGCATCCGCCGTACTTCAGTCAGACGGGCGGCGAGACGTTTGTCGAGTACCAGGTGCCGATCCCGGCGGGCGCGATGCTTCAGTTCGCCGTGGGGGTGGCCGACGATGCGACGTGCACCGACGGGGTGACGTTCCGCGTGACGGCCAACGGCGCTCAACTCTGGAGCGCGCACTTCGTGCGTGACGGCTGGCACGAGCAGACGCTGAGCCTCGCAGCGTTAGCCGGCACGACGGCGGCGCTGCGCATCATCAGCCATCCCGGCCCCGCCGACAACGCCGGCTGCGACTGGTCGCTCTGGAACGGGGTGAGGATGACGCTGGCGCCCGCCGCGTCCGCGATCAGCGTGCCGGGCGGGACGTCGGTCGGCGCCCCCGGCGGAGCCTTCTCGCTCGCCATCACCACGCCCATGGCGTGCCCGTGGCTCGCCGTGAGCAGCGTCCCGTGGATCACGTTCCCCGCGGGCGCATCGGGGAGCGGCGGCGCCGCGCTGAACTACGCCGTCGCGCCCAATTGGGGAGCCGCCCGCACCGGTGCGATCGTCATCGCGGGGCAGACGTTCACCGTGACTCAGTCTTCCGGGAGTGCGAATCTCATTCAGAATGGCGGCTTCGACAGCGGCCTGAGTGGCTGGCTGACGTACGCCACGCCGGACCCGAGCTACCTCGTCGCATCGGTCGTGGGCGGTGTGCTCGAGTTCTACCGGCAGCCCCCACCGCCCGGGACCTCGAACCAGGCGACGGTGTTCCAGGTCACCGGTGTGCCCGTCGCCAGGGCCGGCGGCCTCGAGGCCCGGTTCGACCTCGGCAACTCGAGCACGTCGCGCAAGCGGGTGAGCGTGCTGATCCTGGACTCTAACTTCAGCGATCTTTCGGTGTGCACGTTCTAGCTCCCTCCGGGGGCGCCGCTTCGGACCTACGGGATGCGCACGCATACCACGAAGGACTGGACGAACGCTGCCATCTACTTTTACGCGGCCAGCCCAGGCGCTGACGGGGGCGCGTACCGGCTGGATAACGTCTCGTTGCACCAGGACCTTGCGGTATCGAGCGAACGGACCGACTGCGTGGATCCCACCTCGCCGACGCCCACCGCCGTGGCCGAAGAAGCGACGATCATCACGAACGGCGACTTCAGTGCGGGTCTGGACCACTGGGGGGTCTTCGGACAGATCGTCCATCAGATTGCGAATGGAGTCTTCGAGTTCTATCGCCCGCCGGGGACGCCGGCAGGCGTGGTTTTGCAGAACACGGCGCAGGCGATGGCCGCCGGCCAGGTCATCACGTCCACGTTCGACCTCGGCAACAGCAGCGCGGTCCGCAAGCGTGTCACCGTGCTCCTGCACGACAACGACTTCACGGACCTCACGGCGTGTACTTTCTGGCTGGCGCCCGGACAGCCGTTGTCGCGCTACACGGTCCGCACGTTTACGACCGAGGCCTGGTCGAACGCGACGCTCTCGATCTATCCGGCGACCGTCGGCCTCGACCAGTGGATTCGTCTCGACAACGCCACATTGCAGCGGACACCCGCATCCGCCATTGTCGGAACCGAGTGTCTGGAGCCGGGCCCGTTCACGAATCCATTCACGATGACGACTGACGCCACCGCCACCGCGCCGCCCCCGTCTGTGGCCCCTGTCGTCGTGGCGGCGCCGGCGCAGATCCGCGCCCGGCCCGCATGGCTTGGCGACGGCGGCTTTACCGCCTCACCGACCGGCCTGTGGGAGGCGGTCGCTTCGACGGGGATCGCGACGCTCGAGCGAACCGAGGACATCGACCTGCGCGATGCGTCGGCTGCATATCTCGTCTTCGACTCGTGGCTGAAAGCCGCACGGTCGCTCGCGACTGTGGAGGTGAGCCTCGGCGGTTCGAGTTGGCTCGAGATCGACCGTGTACCTCAATCCGAAACCTGGCAGGTGATCACAATCGACCTGACCGCTTACGTGGGCCAGGAGATCCGCGTCCGGTTCGTCCTGGAAACGCTCGACGTCACTGACACGGACGAACCGGACGTCTGGTACCTTGACGCCCTCCGCATAGAGATCGAGCCGCAGGCGTGACGATCGTCGAACCTCCATGCGTGAGCATCGTGTGCCGGGCGATTGGTGTGAGGACCCCGCAGCGCGCGGCGGCGTCTGAAGTAGAATCGCGGTCGTTGAGGAACGACACGTCAGGTTCCATGCGCTCGCGATCGGTCGCGGGGGCCGTGGTTGTTGCGGCACTTGTGGCGATGTCGCACGCGCAGGATGGCGCGCCTCCGGTTCCAATGCCCATCGGCCTTCCCAACCCATATCGTCTCGTCCCCGACTGGCCGACGCTTCCCGCACGGATGAAAGGCCCGGAGGGGCGGAAATGGGGCGAGGTCATTCGCGTGCATGTCGCGCCGAACGGCAGCATCTGGGTGTTTCATCGCTGCTTCAACGATCGGCCGAATGGCGACGCGACATGCCTCAACAGGGGCGACGCCAACCCGCCGATTCTGGAATTCGATCCCGCCGGAACGCTCCTGAGGAGCCTGGGCGTGGGGCTGTTCGCCCACCCCCACGGATTCACCGTCGATCGCGACGGGAACATCTGGGCCACCGACACCAACGACGAGGACACGGTCCTGGGCATGCCTGCAAGGAATCCGCAGGGGGCCAAACTGGGGCAGGTCGTCCTCAAGCTGAGTCCCGCTGGGAACGTCCTGATGACGATCGGCACGCCCGGTGCCGGCGGCAATGGCCCGTACGCGTTCGACCGGCCGACCGGTGTGGCCGTCGCACGAAACGGCGACATCTTCGTGTCCGACGGCCATTGGCGGAACCGGTCGAATACCGCTCGTGTGGTGAAGTATTCGCACGACGGCAGGTTCATCAAGGCCTGGGGTCGGACCGGCTCGGAACCCGGCAACTTCAGAGATCCGCACGACCTCTACATCGGCGGTTCACGCGGTCTTGTATATGTGGCCGATCGGCTGAACGGCCGCATCCAGGTGTTCGATCAGGACGGCGCGTTCGTCGCCGCGTGGAGACAGTTCGGACAGCCCAGTTCGGTGTACGTCGACGAGGACGACAATATCTACGTCGGCTCCACCTACCCAGACGCTTCGGGCCGCGGGTCGTTGTTCGGGCCCACGGCAGCACCGAACAACCGGGCGATCGTGATAGGGAACGCCATCAATGGAGCGCTCAAGTATCTGATTCCTGATCCCGGAGATCTGAGCAGGATGCCAGACACCGGAACCTCTGCCTCCGGCATCGGGGTCGATGGCCAGGGGAACATCTATGCGGCCGATGTCGGGTTCAACAACTTGAGAAAATACGTCAGGGAGAGGTAGCGGTTCGGGCCGGCCCAGGCGGTTTCGAAAAGGGCTGGCGCGGTCAGGCGATTGGGGCGTAGAATCGCTGCAACTAGAACGTCCTGTTCAGGCTCCCGAGGAACCACTAGGACGCATGGGAGGAGCACCCGCATGACATGGACTCTCCGGTGGAAGCTCGCTGCATCGCTGCCGTCGACCCTGGGTGTCGTCGTTGGTGTGATGGCGTTTCCCGGGCTGGCGGCAGGCCAGGCGGCGCGAAGGGATCCAGGCCAGGTGACGTTCACCAGGGATATCGCGCCGATCCTGCAACGCAGTTGTCAGAATTGCCATCGCCCGAACGGCGGGGTGGCGCCCATGTCGCTGACCACGTTCGAAGAAGTCCGCCCGTGGGCGAAAGCCATCAAGCAGCGGACGGCGCGCCGGGAGATGCCTCCCTGGTTCATCGAGAAGAACGTCGGGATCCAGCAGTTCAAGGATGACTTCTCCCTGAGCGAGGAGGAGATTGCGACGATCGGCAGGTGGGTGGACAACGGCGCCCCCCGGGGCGATCTGACCGACCTGCCGCCGGCGCGGCAGTTCAGCGACCTCAATGCGTGGAATATCGGCGAGCCCGATCTGATCGTCGACTCGCCGTTGCTGAAGGTCGAGGCCGTTGCCGGCGATTGGCACAGTCCGTACGTCGGCGCGACCGTCACCGGGCTGACCGAGGACCGGTGGATTGCCGCCTTCGAGGTCAAGGAATACAGGCCGGGCGAGGTCCGGCGGACACCGGGACGGCCCGGCTCGGGCAACGACTTCTTCGTGCTGCATCACCAGGCGATCTCCTCGCTGGCACCGTACGATCAGATCGCGCCGGAGGGAGAAGAGGACAAGAGGACCGACGCTCAGAGAGGGGCTGCGGAGCTGGAGCGACTCAAGGGCTCACTGCAATACGTCTACGAGGTCGGCCAGAACGCGCAGTATGTTCCGAAGGACGTCGGTGTCGCGCTGAAGGCCGGCGGGAAAATCTACTTCACGGCCTCGCACTTGCACTCGATTGGCAAGGAGGTCGACTTCCACATCCGGATCGGCTTCAAGCTTCACCCGAAGGGCTACCAGCCGAAGTATCCGCAGGGGATGTCGCTGCTGCGGTCCGCCGGCCAGGGCCTGGGGTCGGAGCTGGATATTCCGGGCAACACCGACAACGTGCGCTTCGATCGGTTCTTCAAAGTTGATGCACCGGTGCGGATGGTCACCTTCGAGCCCCACCTGCACGCGAGCGGCACCAGAATGTGCGTGGAGGCCATGTATCCGGATGGGCACACCGAGATGCTGAACTGCTCGGGGTACAACCACGCGTGGGTCCAGGCCTACACATATCAGGACGACGTGGCGCCGCTGCTGCCGACGGGCACCATCCTGCACGTGACCGCGTGGTACGACAATACGGCGAAGAATGCCCGAGTCGTCGACCCGCGCAACTGGAAGGGGACCGGCCACCGGTCGATCGATGACATGCTCATCCTCCTCAGTCGCTACATCTATTACACCGAGGACGAGTTCAAGGCCGAGGTTGCCGCGCGCGAGCAGCGGGTGAAACAGACCGGGACGACGAGGACGACGCAGAACCAGAATCAGTAACGCGTCTGGCCGGCGCTGAAGCGAGGATGGCGATGACCACGAAAGCTCTGCCTCGAAGCCGGAGGTACCGTGGCGCGCTGCTGACGGTTGGGGTCGTTGCGGTCACTCTTGGCGCGATGGCGGTCGTTCACGGCCAGCAGTCGTTCTCTCGTCAGGAGCGGTTCAAGACTGGCCAAACGGTTGCTCCCGCCTACGAGGGGTGGGAGCAGAACGCCGACGGATCCTTCAACCTGGTCTTCGGCTACTTCAACCGCAACTGGGAGGAGCAGCCCCACGTTCCGATCGGCCCGAGCAACACCATCGACCCCGGCGGCCCCGATCAGGGGCAGCCAACGCGGTTCTTTCCGAGACGCAACAAGTTCATCTTCAAGGTCAAGGTACCGGGCGACTTCGGCAGCAAGGAGGTCGTGTGGACGTTGACCACGCGCGGCCACACCGAGCGCGCGTACGCGACGCTGAAGCCCGACTACAAACTCGACCCTCGCATCTACCAGACGAACATGCACATGCTGCTGGGCGTGCCGAATTACCCCAAGTTCGAACAGGACCTGGCGGACAACGTCGCACCGGTCGTCAGGCTCGAAGGCACGACGCAGCGAACGGTCAGAGTTGGAGAGCCGCTCGCGCTGAACGCGCTCGTGACCGATGACGGACGCTACCAGGCCAAGCCCGCTCCGGCGGGCTTCGAGAGCGACACGACCGCGTTGGGCCTGCG
>CAZCEL010000343.1:0-5696 GCA_964497175.1 uncultured Bifidobacteriaceae bacterium | reverse complement strand
GACGATGAGCGACGGGCGGAGGGGGCGGCCGGCACGATCGCCGTCCAGACGTCGGGCCTCCATCGCGGCGAGCAC
Source organism: uncultured Bifidobacteriaceae bacterium (assembly GCA_964497175.1). GTDB lineage: Bacteria > Acidobacteriota > Vicinamibacteria > Vicinamibacterales > CAVVIG01 > CAZCEL01. Next base: position 5,621 of record CAZCEL010000343.1, on the reverse strand, counting down.
CATGACCGTCTTGCCGAGGCCCATCTCATCGGCGAGGCAGCCGCCGAAGCCGAACCGGCGCAGGAAGTCGAACCATCCGAGAGCGTCTCGCTGATAGCCGCGCAGGACGCCATTGAAGGTCGGCGGCGGATCGACTGCGGAGACGCCGTCAAAGCGTGCGAGCTCGGCGCGGGCTCGCCCGAAGGCCTCGTCGATTGCCACCCGCGGCTCGGTCGCGAGCCATGCGTCGAGGAGCGCGGCCTGCGCGGTCCCGAACCGCACATGATCGCCCTGCGGCGTGCCCATGGCCGCGATGCGGCCGCTGCGCGCGAGCCAATCCTCCGGGAGCAGCCCGAACGTGCCGTCGCCGAGCGGCACGAACCTGTCGCCCCGCCGGGCGGCGGCGAGCAAGGTCGGCAAATCCGCGCGAATGCCGTCGAAGTCGACCTCGCCGTGCAGTTCGAACCAATCGATGCCCGACCGGACATCGAGCGTCGCAGCGCCCGGGCGCCGATAGAGTCGCCCCTCGGCTTCGACGCGCCAGCCTTCCGAGAGGAGCACCCGGACGAGGGTTGGCAACTGCGTTTCCGCGAGATCCAGGCGCGTGCCGCCGGTCTGCCACTCGGCGATCCGGCGGACGCCCAGCGACTGGAGCCGCGCAAATGCGGCGCGCTCGGCGACCGTGTCTCGCCGCCAGGCCTGTCGCCGCTCGCGGTCGAAGACCACAGGCTGGAGGGAGAAGGCGTCGATCTCGCAGCTCCCGTAGGCGAACGACCGCGTGGCGTCAAGCCTTCCGCCTGGGCCGTAATAGCCTGAGTGGCGCCCGTGCTGCGGGCGCGAAATGCGGACGGCTGGCCGCGGCGGTCCGTCCTCGGCGGCGACACGCAGCTCCGGCGGACACGCGACGCGCGCGAGGTCGGATGTTGCCAACAGCTCGACGAGCCGCGGTGCTTCTTCGGCCGGCACGGTGACCGGCCCCTTGTCGAGCAGCCGCGCCATCCAGCGATCGGCGCCGCCGGCGTCAAACGCGGCAAAGCGCGGCCGCCCTCCAGGCTGCACGGGCGGCCACAGAATCAGCGCGCCCGTCACGAACAGCGCATCGCGAAAGTCAAGCTCGCGTTCGCCAACTTCGATGGTGCCCCGAACCGTGTAACCGGCTTCCGCGTTCCCGGTGATCTGCACCTGATATGCCGCGAGCGCTGGATCCCACTCGATCGGAGTCAGAGACGGCTCAGTGCGGGCGTCGGCGGAAGCAGGCGCCGTCCGCAGCAGCAGCCGGCCGGTCTCACAGAGCCTCGGCGTGAGGTCCCGCTGTAGTGTCACGTTCAGCACAAAGGTGGAGGGAACTGGCAGGCCCGCACCGTACCCGCCCCAGGCGGCGCCGGAATAGGAGTAGGCGTGCTCGGCGCCGCAGACCATATCGAGGATCCGCCGGTCACTCTCGTCGGGCAGCCGAGGGATGTCACGCCGGCTGATCGAGATGGTCTTCGGCTTCGCCCAGTCGCCGGATTTCTTTCGCTCGCGAGCCATCAGCTCGATCAGGCACCCGCCCGCCGCGGCTGAACGTGCGGGATCAAACACATAGATCAGCTCGCCGGTGAGAAGCACCCGCGCCGGAAGGGCGTCAGAGAGGGGAGCAATCTCGGCGAAGAACGTCTGCCAGGCAGGTGGCGGGGGAGGCGGTGCAGCTCGCGGCAATTCGCCAGGACTCCGCCGATGCTCCGCGCGGGCGCCCGTCATCATGTGGGTCAAGGGACCACTGAGCTCCTCCAGCTCCTCGGTGTCGTCCGCGTCCTCGTAGAAGTCGAGCCACAGGTCGGGCGGTACGGCAAAGGTCTGCGCCTTGTCGGCGGCGAGAATCGCAGCCCAGATGTGCTTGCACGGCTCGATGGCGTCCCGGAAGTACGGGCACGTGCACTCCACGACCAGGCGCTGCTCGCTGAGCTTCAACGACACCGCGTACGGCTGTGTGCCGCGCACGATCACCGAATAGGTGGTGGCATCCGCGTGACCGGCGGACACTCGTCCGTTCAGAAAGTACGACTCGCCGAGCGCGCGCGATCTGTGGCTGACGAAGCGACGGACGGCAGCCGCCAGAGTGCGTGGCATGAGCGGCTGTCGATTATACGGCTTGCCTCTTCGAGACCAATACGTGTTGCCGAGCGTTCAGCCCTTGGGCTTTCAGCTCTCAGCGGCGAAGGAATGGAAGGTTGCGTGCGGGCGGCCGTATCGCGATCCTGCGAGAGCAAGCGCAGGTCGAGCACTCGCTGGTCGTAGTCGAGCGGATCGCGTCAGGTTCCGCACATGGATCCGTACGGCGCCGACCCGGGTACCTTCGGGGAGTCGGTACGCAGGCGGGGCGATGCCGAAGTGTGTGGTGGGCCTGGACTGTGTCGCACGCCTGGCAGGCTGAGAGCTGAAGGCTGACAGCTACGTCAGGCAAGATTAGAAGCGGCTGATCGGGACCCGGCTCCTGCAGAGCGGACAGTCGGCGGACGTGAAATTTCCTGGCGCGCGGTACTCGGCCAGTCCGATATTCGGTACACCGGCATCCACAATGGACTCGAGCCGATCGTAAATCTCGACCGTGGCGAGAACCGTTCCTTCCGCCTGTCGCACGAGCGCTGCGCATCGACCGAAGGTCTCTCCTGTATTGCGCACGTCGTCGGCGAGCAGTACCCGTTTGCCGGCGAGCTCGCTGCGATAGAAGGGCCGAAGCGTCAGGCCGCCGGCCGGATCGTAGTTGAACGGCGCAAAGAGGCAGGGCGGATGCGTCAGGCTTCGATGGCTGTCGAGCAGGCCCGCAATCGTGTGGGCCAGCAGCGCTCCGCCCGTGACCGGACCGGCCACCACCTCGGTCTGCTGCAGCAGGTGACCCGGCAGCACGTCGATCAGGTCCTGTGCAAAACGCCAGATCGTGGAGGGGTGCCTGAACAGCTGATGCGGGTTCAAGTACACGCGTCCGTGATACCCGTTGCCGTAGTCGAAGTGTCCATCGAGCATCAGGACCCTGGAATGCTGAAGGTCGGTCAGAGCTTTCTGGCGTATCGCTTCGCGTTTGTCCATCTGGGTGTCTGCGCGCTCCGGCCGCACGACCGATTCTGACCCTTCGCTCTGCATGTGCGATCTCGAGTGGCGTTGTCAGTCCGAGGTCGGGCCGAAATCCAGGACCTCTCGATTCACGAACACGGGGCGGCCGCCGACGAAGGTCGCAGCCACGCCGCCCCGCAGGAGCCAGCCATCGAACGGTGTGTTCCGCGATCTGGAGCGCATGCTCGCCGCCGACACCACGACCGCGAGGTCCGGCGCCAGGACCGTGATGTCCGCCGGAGCGCCCTCGCTGAGGGCACCACCCGGAATCCGCAGGATCCTGGCAGGATTGACCGACAGGAGCTCGACCAGGCGCACAATCGGCAGCACGCCCGTGTGGACCAGCCGATCGACGCAGAGCGACACCGACGTTTCCAGTCCGGTGATGCCGAACGGTGCCACGTCGAACTCGACGTGCTTTTCGTCGTAATGGTGGGGCGCGTGATCGCTGGCGATGGCGTCCACGCTGCCGTCCACCAGGCCGATCAGCAGGGCCTGCACGTCCGAGGCTTCCCTGAGCGGCGGGTTCATCTTCGCGTTCGTGTCGTACGGAACGGGTGTGCCGAGACGCTCGTCGGTCAGCACGAAATGGTGGGGGGTCACCTCGCAGGTGACGCGCGCGCCGCGGGACTTGCCGTACCGGACGGCGTCGAGCGTCTGGCGGGCGCTCATGTGGGCGATGTGCACCCTGCCGCCTGTCAGCTCCGCCAGCGAGATGTCCCGCAGCGCCATGATCGATTCCGCCTCGCCGGGGATGCCCCGCAAACCGAGCGCGGCTGCGCTGACTCCCTCGTGCGCAACCCCGTCGCCTTTGAGCGTCTGCTCCTCGCAGTGCTCGATGACGGGCATGTCGAACATCCGCGTGTACTCCAGCGCGCGCCGCATCAGAAGCGCCGTGGCCACTGGTCGTCCGTCGTCGGAGACGGCGACGCAGCCGGCTGCGCGCAGCTCGGCGATGTCGGCCAGCTGCTCGCCCTTCTGGCCGCGGGACACGGCCCCGATCGGATACACGCGGGCCAGGCCTGCTTCCTCGGCCTTGTTTCTGATGTACTCCGTCACGCCCGCATTGTCGTTCACCGGATCGGTATTGGGCATGCAGGCGACGGCGGTGAATCCGCCGGCCACGGCCGCGGCGGTCCCGGTCGCGATCGTTTCCTTGTGCTCCTGCCCCGGTTCCCGCAGGTGCACGTGCATGTCGATGAGCCCGGGACAGAGGATCAGCCCGCGTGGGATCTCGACAACCCTGGTTGCCGCGTCAACCGGCAGGTCTCTGCCGATGCGGGCGATTCGATCGCCGTCAATCAGGACATCGAACGCGCCGTCGCGGCTGTTCGCGGGATCGACGACCCGTCCGCCCCTAAGCAGCCTCTTCATGCTGGACTCCGCCGGCGAGCAGATACAGCACCGCCATCCTGACCGCGACGCCGTTGGCGACCTGCTCGAGAATCACCGAATAGGGGCCGTCGGCCACCTCCGACGCAATCTCCACCCCGCGGTTCATGGGCCCCGGATGCATGATGATCACGTCGGGCCTGGCCAGGCGGGCGCGTTCGACGGTCAGGCCGAACACGTTGAAGTACTCGCGCAGCGACGGAACGAAGCCCCCCTGCATCCGCTCTTGCTGGATTCTCAGCATCATCACGACGTCCGCTCCCGCAACGGCCTCGTCAATCGATGTCGTGACCCGCACGCCGAGCAGGTCCAGGCCGCGCGGCACCAGCGTGGGCGGGCCGCTGGCCCAGACCTCGGCGCCGAGCTTGGTCAGCAGCAGCGCGTTCGATCGCAGCACGCGGCTGTGCAGCAGGTCTCCAACAATGGCCACTTTGAGGCCTTCGATGCGTGTCTTGTGCTGGCGGATCGTGAACGCGTCGAGGAGCGCCTGCGTCGGATGCTCGTGCATGCCGTCTCCGGCGTTGATGATGCGCGACCGGCAGATGCGCGCGAGCAGATGGCACGCGCCCGACGAGGCGTGGCGGATGACGATCATGTCGGGCGCCATCGCCTCGATGTTGAGCGCCGTGTCGGCCAGGGTCTCCCCCTTCAGCACGCTCGACGAGGCGACGGCGATGTTGAGCGTGTCGGCGCTGAGGCGCTTCTCCGCAATCTCGAACGAGGTGCGCGTACGGGTGCTCGGCTCGTAGAACAGGTTCACCACCGTCTTGCCGCGCAGCGTCGGGACCTTCTTGATCGGCCGCTGGCCGATCTCGCGCATCGCCTCGGCCGTTTCCAGCACGAGGTAGATCTCGTCGCTCGTGAGGTCGTCGATGCCGAGCAGGTCCTTCTTCATTCCCGGATCTCCACCTCGTCGCGCCCGTCGATCTCGGCCAGGTGGACCTGGACGCTCTCGGACGAGGAGGTCGGCAGGTTCTTGCCGACGTAATCGGCCTTGATCGGCAGCTCCCGGTGGCCGCGGTCGACGAGCACCACGAGCTGAATGGACTTCGGGCGGCCGAACTCGATGAGCGCGTCGAGCGCCGCGCGGATCGTCCGGCCCGTGTAGAGCACGTCGTCCACGAGCAGGATCCGCTTGTCGTCGATGGAAAACGGGATCT
>CAZCEL010000342.1:2275-5701 GCA_964497175.1 uncultured Bifidobacteriaceae bacterium | reverse complement strand
TCGCGCTGACGCCGAAGGCCCTGGGTCTCGCGGAACGCCGGGGAGGCGACGAGCGCGCGAGCACTCGGCGACCGCTCCAGCTCCGCCACGCGCGCGACGTCGATGTACAGCTCGTTCCAGAAGAGCCGGCTGGCCGGCGAGTACGGACTCGGCTCGCATACGACATCATCGAGAAACGAGGCGAGAAACGGCAACGTCGCCAGGAATCCTCCACCCTGCGCGCCGAGCCAGGCCTGCAGCGCCTCGGCGTCGGTGAAGTCCCCGATGCCCCAATTCCGGCCGGATCGCAGGGCGTACATTGGGATGAACGCGCCCCAGCGGCGGTGCGCGTCGCCGAACGGGCGGCGCGGCGCCGCAATCACGAGGGCCTCCCCGTGACCGCCGCGCCACTCGACGCGCAGGCGGTGGTAGCCGAGCGGCAGTCGCGCCAACGGAGCCAGCCGTCTGGTGACGAGCTGGCCGGCGGTCGTCTCGACGCGGCGGCGTCGGAGGCCGATCGCGCCGCCGCTCCATTGCGCATGCTGTCCGTCTTCGAGCGAGAGCGCGCAGGTAATTCGCCGGTCCCCCTCCCGCGCGGCGGCGCGGACCTCGATCGCCTCGAGGCGTCCGTCCCAGGCGACCAGCACGGGGTCGATCGGCCGCCCGGTCGTTTCCTGAACGCGGGCGCGGATGGCGGCCGCGATGTCGCCCGCGCTGCGAACCACCACACCCAACGCCTCGAGCGTGGCCGTGAGGACGTCGCTGGAGGCGGAGCGGCGGATGCCGGTCGCGTCGCGATAGGAGGTCTGCAGGCCGTGGAGGCGCGCGAGCCGCCGCAGCCCGACCGGCGCGGTGCGGCGATCTGAGTCCGCCGCCGCGCCGCTCATAGGAAGTAGTCGAAGTCCTGCTCGCTGCGCATCTTGCGCCGGACCCGGAACAGGTGCGCCGGCAGGCGGTGCGGATTGAGCTCGACGTAGTTGTGCGACCCGTGCCAGATGTAGCGCGCGTCGGTGAGCAGGTCGTGCACCTGAAAGGGATGATGCGGGTCCAATCCCAACGCCGCCAGGTCGAGGGCGACCCAACCTGACTGCGTGTAGGTGTAATCGAGAGTGACCACGACGATGACGGCGTTCGAATAGTCCGGGGTGGTCTTGCTGTAGCACAGGATCTGATCGTTGTCGATCCGGTGGAACTGCAGGCGCCAGTCGCTCTGGAGCGCCGCGTTGTCGCGCCGGGCCTGGTTGACGCGGGCGATGATCTCGCGCAGGCTCCACGGCGCGTCGAGGTCCCAGTGCTTGATCTCGTACTTCTCCGAGTAGAGGTACTCCTCGCTGCCCGGCTCGCGCGGCTGGTTCACGACGAGCTCGAAGGCCGGTCCGTAGATGCCGTAGCTGGCGCCAAGCGTGGCCGCCAGCACCAGGCGTGCAATGAACGCCGGCCGGCCGCCGTACTGCAGGTACTCGGAGAGGATGTCGGGCGTGTTGGGCCAGAGGGCGGGCCGGAAGAACTCGCGCACCTCAGTCCTGGTCAGCTCGGTGAAATACTCGGTGAGCTCCCTTTTGGTCGCCCGCCACGTGAAGTAGGTGTACGACTGCGTGAAGCCCAGCTTGGCCAGGTGGAACATCACCTTCGGCCGCGTGAAGGCCTCGGACAGGAAGATGACGTCCGGATGGTCCCGTGTGATCGCCGCGATCACCCACTCCCAGAATCGGAACGGTTTGGTGTGCGGGTTGTCCACGCGGAAGATCTTCACATCGTGGGCGATCCAGAATCGGAAGACCTGCTCGAGCTCGCGCCAGAGCGCCATCCAGTCGGCGGTGTCGAAGTTGAGCGGGTAGATGTCCTGGTACTTCTTGGGCGGGTTCTCTGCGTATTGGATCGTCCCGTCGGGACGCGTCCGAAACCAGTCGGGGTGTTCGGTGACCCACGGGTGATCGGGCGTGCACTGAAACGCCACATCGAGCGCCACCTCGAGGCCGCGCCGGCGCGCCGCGGCGACCAGGCGATCGAGGTCGTCAATCGTCCCCAGCTCGGGATGGACGGCCATGTGACCCCCGTCGGGCCCGCCGATGGCCCACGGGCTGCCGACGTCACCCGGCTCGGCCACCACGGCGTTGTTCCGGCCCTTGCGGAAGGTGCGCCCGACGGGATGAATCGGCGGCAGGTACACCACGTCGAACCCCATGGCCGCCAGGTAATCGAGGCGGGCCTCGCAATCCCGCAACGTGCCCGGCCGGCCGGGCTCGGGGGAGCACGAACGCGGAAAGATCTCGTACCAGGCGCTGTACCGTGCCCGCTCGCGGTCGACGATGACGGCCAGCTCGCGTGGATAGCGCGTCGCCAGCTGGCGATCCGTATAGCCCCGCGCGAGCGTAGCAAGTGTGTCGTCGAGCGCGTGCGTGGCACGATCGCCGACCGCGCCGGGACCGCGCAAGCTCTGCGCCCAGATGCGCAGCCGCTCGGCGTCGGCTCCTGCGGCGCGCGCCGCGGCCGAATCGACGAGCTGTGCCCCGATCAGGAGATCGACAGCGTTGGCCTGGCCCGCCTCGAGGCGCTTCACGAGGTCCTGTCGCCACGTGAGCAGGGGGTCAGGCCACCCCTCGATGGTGTAGACATAGCGGCCGAGCGCATCGACGACGAACGAGGCGCGCCAGCGGTCGTTACCGAGCGGCGCCATGGGCACCTCGCGCCACCTCGTGTCGCGCTCGTGTCGGTAGAGGACGGCGCAGGCGACCGCATCGTGGCCGTCGCCAAAGACGTCCGCCTCGACGACGACCGGCTCGCCGACCGTGCGTTTGGCGGCAAAACGCCCGCCGTTGATCTCGGGCGAGACCCCCTCGATCCAGACACGCCGGCGGTCCATCTCGCGGCCGTCGCGCGATGCGGCTCGTTGGGGAACGGTGGCCGTTCGGGGCGCCATGGGGCTCAACAGCAAGGATACCAGTTAACGTTCGTGTGACAATCGGCTCTAGGCTATAGGCTTCAGGCGCTTGGCCTGCCGTGTGCCGCCCTCGAACGCGGAGGGCCCGCGCGTGCCGAAGCCCAAAGCCCGGAGCCCATAGCCGGACGCGCCATCAGGGTTTACCGGCTGCAAATCCCATGACTACTCTCGCTCTCGTCGTCGGCCTGATCGTCGTGACCTCGGCGGCCTGCTCGCTCTTCGAGGCCGTGCTCTACTCTGTGCCGGAAACGCACGTGGCGGGGCTCGAGCGCGCGGGGCGCCGGTCGGGCCGTCTGCTGCGGCAGCTGCGCGCCCAGGTGGATCGCCCCATCGCGGCCATTCTCTCGCTGAACACGATCGCGAACACCGGGGGCGGGGCCATCGCGGGCGCCATCGCCATCGAGACGATCGGCGCCGACTGGGTGGCCTATTTTTCGGTGGTGTTCACGCTCGTGATTCTGATGTTCTCCGAGGTCGTTCCGAAGACGATCGGGGTGGCGTATTCG
>CAZCEL010000342.1:0-2265 GCA_964497175.1 uncultured Bifidobacteriaceae bacterium | reverse complement strand
CGCCGGGCCCATCGCGCGGCCCGTGCGGCTGCTGGTGATCGCCTTCGCGCCGCTCATCTGGCTCACCCGCTTCGCGACCCGGCTGGTGCTGACGCGCGAGCAGGAGCAGCGCGTCTCGGACGAGGAGCTGCTGACGCTCGTCGGGCTCGGGCTCCGCACCGGTGACCTCAAGCCGCACGAGGCGCGGGTCATCCGCAACGTGCTCGCCCTCGATCGGAAGACGGCCCGCCGCGTCATGACGCCGCGGCCCGTGGTGTTTGCGCTGGGCGCCGAGCTGACGGTCCGGGCGGCGGCGACGGCGCCCCAGCTGAACCGCTTCAGCCGCGTCCCGGTCTACGACGCCGGCCCGGAGGATCTGGTCGGGATGGTCCACAAAGTCGACATCCTGACCGCCGTCGCGCACGATCGCTTCGACGTCACGCTGGGAGAGCTGATGCGGCCCATCCACTTCGTTCTGGCGACCTCGCCGCTCGACGAGCTGCTGCGGACGTTCCTGGAGCGCCGCCAGCATCTCGCCGCCGTGCTCGACGAGTTCGGCGGGCTCGCCGGCATCGTCACGCTCGAGGACGTCCTCGAGGAGATCCTCGGGCGCGAGATCGTCGACGAGTCGGACCAGGTGACGGACCTGCGCGAGTACGCGCATCGGCGCCGGGAGGAGATCCTGAGGAAGCGCGAGCGGTAGCGGGGAGACTCCAGTCGTCAGTCGACGGTCGTCGGTCGACGGTCGTCGGTCGGCGCCGGATCCCGCAGCGTGATGTTCCGCAACTGAAAACTGAGAACTGACAGCTGACAGCTACTTGTCGTTCCGCGGCCGCTTCGACCGCAGCAGCACAACCGAGCGTCCCTGCAGGGGGAACGTGCTGCCGCTGCGGAACCGGCGGCGCTGCGGGGTCGACTCGGCCGTGTCGAAGACGATCGCCCAGACGCGCTGCTGGCCCGGCGGGGGGAGTTTGAAGGAAATTGGCTCGTGGTGCGCGCTCAGCAGGACGAGGAACGTGTCGTCGAGGACGCGCTCGCCTCGCTCGTCCAGCTCGTCCATGGCGTCTCCGGCGAGCCGGACGCCGATGCACCGCACGTATCCGGCGTTCCAGGCGTCGTCGGTCATCTCGTCCCCGCTCGGGTCGAACCATGTGAGGTCCTTGGCGCCGGCGCCGCGAATCTGGTGACCCTGAAAGAACTTGCGCCGGCGGAACACGGGATGCGCCCGCCGCAAGCGGATCAGCTCGCGCGTGAACTCGAGGAACTGCCGCTGGACCGGGCTCAGGGTCCAGGCCAACCAGCTGATCTCGTTGTCCTGGCAGTATGCGTTGTTGTTGCCGCCCTGCGTCCGGCTGAGCTCATCGCCGCCGCAGATCATCGGCACGCCCTGCGAGAGCAGCAGCGTGGCCATGATGTTCCGCTTCTGGCGCTCGCGCAGCGTGGTGACGGCTGGGTCGTCGGTGGGCCCCTCCACCCCGCAGTTCCAGCTCAGGTTATCGTTGGTGCCGTCGCGGTTGTCCTCGCCGTTCGCCTCATTGCGCTTGTCGTTGTAGCTGACCAGATCCTGGAGCGTGAAGCCGTCATGGGCGGTGACGAAGTTGATGCTGGCGTACGGGCGGCGGCCGCTGTGCGCGTACAGATCGCTGCTGCCGGCCAGGCGGGTGGCGAACTCGGAGACCTGCCCCCCGTCACCGCGCCAGAACCGGCGCACCGTGTCGCGGTACTTGCCGTTCCACTCCGTCCAGAGAATCGGGAAGTTGCCCACCTGATAGCCGCCCTCGCCCAGGTCCCACGGCTCGGCGATCAGCTTGACCTGCGAGAGCACCGGGTCCTGGTGGATGATGTCGAAGAACGCGCCGAGCTGGTCGACCTCGTACAGCTCGCGCGCCAGGGCGCTCGCCAGATCGAAGCGGAACCCGTCGACGTGCATCTCGACCACCCAGTGGCGGAGGCTGTCCATGATGAGCTGCAACGCCCGCGGGTGGCGCATGTTCAGCGTGTTGCCGCAGCCGGTGAAGTCGATGTAGTAGCGGACGTCGTCCTGGGAGAGCCGGTAGTAGGCGGCGTTGTCGATCCCGCGCAGCGACAGCGTCGGGCCCAGGTGGTTGCCCTCGGCGGTGTGGTTGTAGACCACGTCGAGGATGACCTCGATGCCCGCGGCGTGCAGCCGGCTCACCATCGATTTGAACTCGACGACCGAGCGCTCCGGCGCCGTCGCGTACCGCACGTCCGGGGCGAAATAGGCCAGCGTGTTGTACCCCCAGTAGTTGCTCAGCCCGCGGTCGA
>CAZCEL010000341.1:0-5709 GCA_964497175.1 uncultured Bifidobacteriaceae bacterium | reverse complement strand
TCGGGACCAAACACGTACCGCTGCTCGCCGACGAGCGTGTGCCCCCGCAGCCGTGCCTGCAGTCGAATCTGATTGCGCTTGCCCGTCCTGAGTTTCACTTCGATGAGCGAGGTTGTCTCGAACGATTCCAGAACCCGGTACGTACAGGCAGCCGCCTTCCCGCGTGGATCGCGCGGATGCGTCTCCTTCTGCACCAGCGCCTTCCGGTCCCAAACGAGAACGTCGCGCCAGGTGCCGGCTTCGGGACTGGGGTGCCCGTACACGATCGCCAGGTAGATGCGTTCGGGTTCGTGCCGCTTGAACTGCGTCCGAAGCCGCTGCTGGGTCGCTCGGTCCTTCGCGAACACGACGAGCCCGGAAGTATCCCGGTCGATCCGATGCACGACGAAGGGCTGCCGCTTCTCCGAGCGCAGATGATCCTCGAGGAGCTCGTAGACGGAGGCCGCCTTGCTGCGGCGGTCGAGCGGCACGACGAGCAGAGCGGGCGGCTTGTTCAGGACGAGCAGCGACGCGTCCTCATGAACGATGTGGAGGCTGTCCGCCGACCGGACGGCGGTGACACGGCGCCGTGCGGAGCCCGGCCGGTCGATCCAGAAGCGGACCCGGTCGCCTTCGGCGAGGCGGGCAGCCGCGTGCTCCGCACTCGACTCGACGCCGTTGACGAAGACCTTCCCCCGCTCGAGCGCCGTGCGGGCACCGGCGCGGGATCCGATCCGGTCGCTGGCCGCGAGGAACGTGTCGAGCCTGGCGCCGGCTGCGTCGGCGCCGACGATCCATTCAGAGTCGGACATGGCAGGACGCCGCGCCGCTGACCACTCCCGTTCAGGCGGCCGACTGCTTCAGGCGCGGCTCGGACATGAGGGCCTGCGCGTTGCCCTCGGTGTCCTGAAAGTCGGCGAGCCAGACCTCGCGGTCCGACAGCGTCGCGATCCTGTGCGGCTCCGATCGAAACACGACGCCTCTCGACGTCAGCAGGTTCCACGCGCCCAGGATGTCGTCGACCGCGAAGTACAGGACCGAGCCTGGATGGTCGAATCCAGGCTCCGGCGTCGAGAGCATGAGCCGGACGCCGGCACAGTCGAAGAACGCCAGCCGCGGCGGCGCGTCGAACATGAACGGCAGGCCCAGCACGTCCCGATAGAACCCCACAGCCCGGCCAATGTCGTGTGCGCGCATCGAGATCTGATGAAGGCGGCCCAGTCCAGTCGTGCTCATCACGCAGCCCTCCTGAGATGTAGCTGTAGAATAAGCGAGCTCACCCCGCCGCGGAACATGCTGCCCGCCGGGGCCTGTCGACGCGCGCATTCGCCAGGCGGTGGGTTCCTTTGTGACGCAACCCGAGCATCCAGATACGTCGTTGCCGTGAGTGCAGGCGAGCGGTGCGATGAGGCGCGGCGGGGCGGCAAGCCACACGGTGCAAGAGGCCTCACAGCGACAAGGTCATTACCGTGGTAATATGAGCCATGGCGCTCGCTCACTCGAGGGTCACCGCACAAGGGCAGGTCTCGGTTCCCGCCAAAGTGCGTCAACGGCTCGGTGTCGGCCCGGGTTCGGTTCTCGAATGGGATGAAGACGGAGACCGAGTCGTTGTCAGGAAGGCGGGCCGTTATTCGTCCGATGACATTCATCGGGTTCTGTTTGCCAGGGCGCCGCAGCGGCGCAGCGTCGAGGAACTGAAGGCCGGCATTCGGCGGTATATCAAGAAGCGCCATGCGGGCCGTTGACACCAACGTGCTGGTCCGGCTCCTGACCCGAGATGACGTGAAGCAGGTGGCCGCTGCCGAAGCGTTCGTGGCGAGCGGTGCGTGGGTCCCGCACCTGGCAATTGCCGAAGCGGTGTGGGTGCTGGTTTCGGTCTACGATCGAGACCCCGAGGCAGTTGTGGCGGCAGTCGAGATGTTATTGAGTCACGAACACCTGACGGTGCAGGATGCCGAGGTGGTTGCCGCCGCAGTGGCGCAGTTTCGGCAGCACCCCAAGGTCGGATTCTCCGATTGCCTCATGGTGGAAGTCGCTCGCAAGTCGGGGCACCTCCCACTCGGGACCTTCGACCGCGACCTGGGCAAGATTGACGGTGCGCTGCGCTTGTAACCCCACCCGAGTGACCCAGCTTGCGAATGGAGTCCACGCGGTTGGCGAGCCCTGAGGCCGCGCGGCTCATCCAATCATTCGACGGACTCTCGCGCGGGTGGGGAGAACGCGAGAACGCGTGAACGACCCGTGGATCGCGGGGTTGTCAAGTGGCTCACGCCTCGACCTGCTCGCCGAATGCGCCGAAGGAGCCGGACGGTTGCGCATGCGCGGCGCCGAAGTCGTGCTCCTCACCGGCTCCGAGGTGAGTCCGTTCTCGAGGAGCGGCTCGCACTCCTGAGGGCGCCGGGTCGCCTGCGGTCGATCATCGCCGACGTCGGTGCCCGCATCAACGACTTCCTGGGCAAGGCCCTACCGGTGCCCGTCTCCATCCGCAGTGTCATCGCCGTGCACGATACGCCGGGCGCCCGCGACGCGACGCGACCAATAGGCGGAATCGAGCCGCTCGACGCGCACGACCCCTTCCGACGCCGGTGCGTGCACGAACGACGTGCCGTCGAGGGCGATGGCCACGTGCGAGGGCCGCCGGCCCGTCGTCCGAAAGAAGACCAGGTCGCCTCGCGCGAGGTCGTCCTGGCGAATCGCTTCGCCGACTCGAAACTGGTCGCGAACCTCTCGCGGGAGCGGGATGCCATGCTGCCAGAAAACGTACTGGGTAAAGCCGCTGCAGTCGAAGCCGGCGAGATCAGCGCCTCCACTGCGATAGCGGACACCCAGCAGGCCGAGCGCGGTGTCGACCACAGCGGCATGACGGCTGCGCTCGGGCGCGTCGGGCGTTGGGGGGACGGGAACGACGTCCGGGCGGTCGGGCACCGGAAATGGTCGTGGCACACCGCCTGCGCTCGCGCACGCGGTCATGAAACTGCTGAGGGCAATCGCCCCAATGCTATTGATACTTCTGGAAGCCACGAGACCTGTCCTTCGCGATCGTATCGGCGCCAGCGCGATCCTCGCGATCCGCAGAGCGGCGCCCGACGCCCAGACATGCGGGGCAGTCAGGACGCGCCCTAACCGATGCCAGACGTGTCGGTTACGGCGTCAGCGGCTTGACACCCTTACGCTCATCAGGGCACAATTTCCCTCAGCGTTCCCGCCGCGCGATTGGCATGGAGCAGACTCTACTCCTCAATGCGTCCTATGAGCCCCTCAAGGTTGTCCACTGGCAGAAGGCCATCACGCTGCTCTGCCAGGGGAAGGTTGAGGTCATCTCCGTGTACGACAGGGAGATCCGCGCCGTTTCGATCAGTTTCAAGCTGCCCTCAGTCATCCGACTGCTGAGGTATATCAAGATCAAGCGTCGCTTCGATTACGTGCCGTTCTCGCGCGCGAATATCTATGCCCGCGACGATCATCGCTGCCAGTATTGCGGGGAGGGATTTCCGACAAGCGAGCTGACGTTCGACCATGTGCTTCCGGTCGCCCACGGCGGCCGCAAGGACTGGGAAAACATTGTCACCTGCTGCGTGGGCTGCAACCGCAGAAAGGGCGGCCGGACGCCCGGCGAGGCTGGCATGCGCCTGATGCGCGGGCCGAGACGACCGGAGTCGGTGCCCGCGATCCGCATTACCGTCGGGCTTCGAAACGCTCCTGAAAGCTGGCGCGACTACCTGTATTGGAATGCGGAGCTGGAAGATACCTAAGCTCGTCCCGCCACAGCGTTCCAGACCTCCTCGCCTCGCTTCGGTCCACCCGGCCGCGGCTATCGCCGGTGGCCGGATCACATTGCTCGGCACGGATTTTCCGGTTGACGGTCCAAGTCTGCCGGACGTCACCATCGGAGGGCAGCGGGGCCGAATCATGTTTGCCTCGCCGACCAGCCTGACGGTTGTGGTGCCCCCGGAAACGGGCGGCGGCCCGAGACCTGTCACCGTGGAAGGAGTGTCGAGCGATCGTGTGGTCGTCGAGATTGCCGCTCCCTTCGCAGCGGGACTTCACCAGGTCGACAACCCGGTGTTCGACATGCGGGGCAACCTGTATGTCACGTACAGCGGGACGCGGGGCCAGCAGGTGCCCGTCTCGATCTTCCGCGTGCGCCCGGACGGAACGCGCGAGTCGTTTTCAACCGGCATCGTCAACCCGACGTCGATGGCGCTCGACGCTCAAGGCCGGCTTCATGTGTCGAGCCGCTTCGAGGGCACCGTGTACCGGCTGGCCGAGGATGGGACCGCCGAACCGTTCGCGACGGAGCTCGGCGTGGCGTGTTGCCTCGTCTTCGCTCCCGACGGGACCCTCTATGTCGGCGATCGCACCGGGACCGTCTTCAAAGTGGACGGCGCGGGACACGCGCAGGCTTTTGCGTCGCTGCCGGCCAGCGTAGCGGCGTTCCATCTTGCGCTGGGACATGACGGCCTGTACGTGGCTGGTCCGACGCTGTCCTCCTACGACGCCGTGTATCACATCGATGAGGGCGGAGGTGTCACGGTTCACAACCGGAGCTTCGGGCGGCCCCAGGGCCTCGCGTTCGACGACCACACGCTGTTCGTCGTCGAAGCCCTGGCGGGGACGAGCGGCCTGTACCGGTGTCGTGGAGGGCGGGAGCCCGAGCTGGTCCTCGCCGGAGACGGCCTGGTGGGCGTCGCCTTCGACGGCCGTGGCGGAGTGGTCGTCTGCTCGAACGACACCGCGTATCGCGGCCGCCTTCCAGACTGAGCGAACACTATAGAATCCTCGCCGGGCCATGACTCAGTTGTTCGGTCGCAAGCCGATCGATGCCCTGATGCCGCTCATCGACCGCAGCGACGGCCTGAAGCGGACGCTCGGCGCGGGCGACCTGATCATGCTCGCCATCGGCGCCGTCATCGGCGCGGGCATCTTTGGCGCGATTGGAACGGCGGCCGCCGGACAGGTCGGTCCCGACGGCGAGATCATCCGGGCCGGTGCCGGTCCGGCATTGGTCCTTTCGTTCGTCCTTCTCGGCGGCGCCTGCGCGCTGGCGGCGTTGTGCTACGCCGAGCTGGCGTCGATGATTCCCACGGCGGGGAGCGCCTACGCGTACGCGTATGCCACGCTCGGCGAGCTCGTCGCCTGGATCATCGGCTGGGATCTGATCCTCGAGTACGCGGTCGGCAACGTGGCTGTCGCGATCTCCTGGGGCGACTACTTCACGACGTTGCTCGGGGGTCTCGGGGTGGATCTGCCTGTGTGGCTCACCACGGGGTACCGGACTGCGCTGCTCAGCGCCGATCCCGAAATCCACGGCCTGCTCGATACAGCGCCGCGAGTGGCCGGCGTGCCCATCCTGCTCCACGTCCCGGCCTTCGGCATTGTCATCGCGATCACCTGGCTGCTGCTGCGCGGCGCACGCGAGAGCGCCAGGGCGAACAACGTCATGGTGGTCATCAAGCTGCTGGCGCTCGGGCTGTTTATCGCCGTCGGGGCCATGCACCTCGACGCGAGCCGCTATCGGCCGTTTGCGCCGAACGGCTTCACCGGCATCCATCAGGGGGCGGCCATCGTGTTCTTCGCCTACATCGGCTTCGACGCCATTTCCACGGCTGCCGAGGAAACGCGAAACCCGCAGCGCAACCTGCCGATCGGGATTCTGGGCGGGCTTGCGATCTGTACGGCCATCTACCTGTCTCTTATACACATCTGACGCTGCCGACGATCTTACGCGTG
>CAZCEL010000340.1:0-5712 GCA_964497175.1 uncultured Bifidobacteriaceae bacterium | reverse complement strand
GAGCAGCCGCATCGTGGCGGCCGCGTTCGCAGCCGAGCACCTCCCGTCCAGATGGATCGACGCGCGGCAGGTGCTGGTCACCGACAACGAACACACCGCCGCCCTGCCGGACATGGACGAGACCTGCCGGCGTGTGCAGGCCATCGTCGCGCCGGTTCGATCCGCGGGCGAGATTGCGGTGCTCGGTGGATTCATCGGCTCGACGCCCGCCGGCGTTCCGACGACGCTTGGACGCGGCGGGTCCGACTACTCGGCCGCGATCTTCGGCGCGTGCCTCGACGTCGACGAAATTCAGATCTGGACGGATGTGGACGGGATGCTCACCGCGGATCCGCGCCTGGTCGCGGCGCCCCGCCTGGTGCCCGAGCTGTCGTTCGTGGAGGCGTCCGAGCTCGCATACTTCGGCGCCAAGGTCCTGCACCCCAGCACCATCCTGCCAGCCGTCGCCCGGAACATCCCGGTCCGCATCCTCAACTCCCGACGGCCCGACGTGCGCGGGACCTCGATTACCGCGAAAGGACGGACCGACCCGGGTGCCCTGACGGCACTGGCCTGCAAGCGGGGCGTGACGGTCATCGACATCACCTCGACGCGGATGCTGATGGCGCACGGCTTCCTCAGACGGCTGTTCGAGGTGTTCGAGCGGTTCAAGACGCCGGTCGACGTGGTGACGACCTCGGAGGTCAGCGTGTCGGTGACGGTCGACAACACCCGCCGGCTCGACGATATTCTCGACAACCTTCGAAAGTTCGCCGAGGTCGCCTCCGAGCCCAGCATGGCCATCGTCTGCCTGGTGGGCGAGACGCTCGGGTCGGACGCCAGCGCGTTCGGCAGGGCGGTGAACGCCCTCACCGGCATTCCCCTGAGGCTGGTCTCGCAGGCGGCGTCGAGGCGCAACGTCACCTTCGTGCTGCGCGACGCCGATGCGCCAGAGGCGATGAACCGGCTCCACGAGGAATTCTTTTCGACGGTCCGTCGGGGTTCCGATCTAATCTGAAATCTGCGGGCTCGCAATCTCCCGATGCGCCTCCTTCTCGTGGGTTACGGCCGGATGGGACAGCTCGTGGGCGAGCTGGCGCCGCAGTACGGGTGGGAAGTTGCCGGAATCGTCGACCCCGTGTCGCCAGCCCACTCGGGTCCGATCACAGACCCCGGTTGGGCCGAGGTTGACGTGGCGATCGACTTCACCTCGGCCGATGCGGTCATGACCAACGTCCCGGCGCTGGCCGGTCGCGGTGTCAACGTCGTCCTGGGCACGACCGGCTGGCAGGCGCGCGAGGGCGAGCTGCGGGGGATCATCGCCAAGGAAGGCACGGGCATCGTCGCGGCGCCGAACTTCTCGGCGGGCGTCGTGCTGTTCGACGCCATCACCGCGTATGCCGCCCGCCTGTTTGCCGGTCAGGACGAGGCCGGTGCATGGCTCCACGAGGCACACCACGCGAAGAAGAAGGATGCCCCGTCGGGCACGGCCTTGATGCTCCAGCGATCGATGCAGCAGGCCGGCTACACACGGGCGATCGACGTATCCGCCACGCGCGCGGGGCACATTCCGGGCACACACACGATCGGCTTCGACTTGGCGTCGGAATCCATTACGCTGTCGCACCAGGCGCGCGATCGTGGCGCGTTCGCGCGGGGTGCGCTCGTCGCCGCGACCTGGCTCAGGGGCCGGAAGGGCTGGTTCACGATGCGGGACGTGCTCGGGGTGTAGGAGACAGCCATGAGAATCAATTGGACCGGCGTCGGCACCGCGCTGGTGACGCCGTTCACCAGGACCGGCGAAGTAGACGAGCCTGCGGTTCGCCGCCTCGGCCGCCGGCAGATCGATGCGGGCGTCCACTTCCTCGTTCCCTGCGGGACAACCGGTGAAAGCCCGACGCTCAGCGACGGCGAGCGCATCCGGATCGTCGAGATCCTGGTTGACGAAGCAGGAGGCGCCGTCCCGGTCCTTGCCGGGGCCGGCGGCTACGATACGAAGGACGTGATACGTCTCGCCACTGAGATGGGCAGAGTGGGCGCGGCCGGTCTGCTGTCGGTCACGCCGTACTACAACAAGCCGACCCAGGAGGGCCTGTATCAGCACTATCGTGCCATCGCCGACAGCACGGGGATGCCCGTGATCGTCTACAACGTTCCGGGACGTACTGGTGTGAACGTCGAGCCCGCCACGCTGGTTCGCCTGGCCTCGATCCCCAACATCGCCGGCGTCAAGGAAGCCTCGGGCAATATCACCCAGATGTGCGAGGTCTGCCGGGCGGTGCCGCCCGACTTCATCGTGTTGTCGGGTGACGACGCGGTGACGCTGCCGCTCATGGCGATCGGCGGCCGCGGTGTGATCTCGGTGGTGTCGAATGAGATTCCCAGGGAGATGGTCGACATGGTCGAGGCGGTCGAGCGTGGCGACTTTGCGGCGGCGCGCGCCACGCACGCCCGCATCCTGCCGCTGATGCAGATCAACTTCGTCGAGTCGAACCCCATACCCGTGAAGGCCGCCATGGCGGCCATGGGTCTTCTCGAAGAGGTCTATCGCTTGCCCATGTGTCCACCGGGCGCCGAGTCGCGGCGGAAGATCCTGCAGGTGATCGCCGAGCTGGCGCCCGTCGAGAGCCTCAGGGGTCGGTAGGGTCCATCCATGCTTGGCGCCGAGATTCTCGACCTCGTTGCTGCCGGTCCGTCCGCAGACCGCGACGCTGTGCGCGACGCGTTCAGCCGGCTACGCGATGCGCTGTCGGCGGGCACGATCCGGGCGGCCGAGCCGGATCCCATGAACGCGCTGGGCTGGCGAGTCAATGCGTGGGTGAAGCAGGGCATCCTCCTCGGCTTCAGATTCGGCGATCTGGTCGATGTGTCGATGGACCACGGGCGGTGGCCCTTCTATGACAAGGACACGCTGCCGCTGAAGCGGCCGGGTCTGGCGGCCGGGATCCGGATCGTGCCCGGCGGCTCCGCCGTTCGCGACGGTGCGTACATCGCGCCTGGCGTCATCTGCATGCCGCCGATGTACGTGAACATCGGCGCGTGGATCGGCGAGCAGTCGCTCATCGACTCCCACGCGCTCGTGGGATCGTGCGCCCAGGTCGGCCGACGCGTGCACGTGAGTGCCGGCGCGCAAATCGGCGGCGTTATCGAACCGGTTGGCGCGCTGCCCGTCATCATCGAAGACGATGTGCTGATTGGTGGCAATACGGGAGTCTACGAGGGCGCCATCATCAGGGCGCGGGCCGTTGTCGGGGCCGGCACGGTGCTGACCGGCTCGACGCCGGTCTACGACCTCGTAAATGGCCACGTCATCAAGCCGACGGCCGAGCGGCCGCTCGTGGTGCCCGAGGGCGCGGTGGTCGTGCCCGGCGCCAGGGCGGTCACCGCCGGCAAGGGCCGGGAGTGGGGCTTGTCCCTGTCCACACCGGTCATCGTGAAGTACCGCGATTCGCGGACCGACACGCGCACCGAGCTCGAGGCATGGATCCGGTAGCCGCGCCCGCCGTCGACCTCGTGGCCCTGACGCGCTCGCTGGTCGACATCGATTCGACGACGGGGCGGGAGGAGGCGGCTGGGCAGTGGCTGTCGCGCTACCTCCAAGGTCTTGGATTCACGGTGGTCGAGCAGCCTGTTGACGCCGGGCGGTTCAACATCTTCGCCACTGTCGGGTCGCCCCTCGTCGTGCTGTCGACTCATTTCGACTGCGTGCCGCCATTCTTCCCAAGCCGCATCGACGGTGGGCGGGTGTACGGTCGCGGCGCGTGCGACGCCAAGGGCATCCTCGCCGCCCAGGTCGCGGCCGCAGACCTGCTGCGGCGATCGGGGGAGACGCGTGTGGGCCTCCTGTTTGTCGTCGGCGAAGAGCGGGGAAGCGATGGTGCAAAGGCCGCCAACCTGCTCGCCAACGGATCGTCGCGGTTTCTGGTCGACGGCGAGCCGACCGACAGCCGGCTGGGCCGCGCGACCCGCGGGATTCTCCGGTTGAAGCTGCACGCGGAGGGACGGGCCGCCCATTCCTCCTTCCCGGAGCTGGGCGAGTCGGCCATCGACAAACTGCTCGACGCACTGATAGCGCTACGGGCCATCGATCTGCCCGTCGATCCTGCGCTGGGGCCGACGTTCTACACGGTCGGCTTGATTGCCGGTGGAGTGGCTCCCAACGTCGTCTCGCCCTCGGCCGAGGCGGAAGTGATGTTCCGCACGGTGAGCGGCGCAGCCGAGGTCCGGCGCGCGCTGGCGCCGCTCGAGACGCGCGTGGCGATCGAGCACGTCCTCGAAGTGCCGCCGGTCGATCTGACGACGGTGCCGGATCTGGAGTGCGCGGTGTTCCCTTACACGACCGACATTCCCTTCCTCGGGCGCTGGGGCCGGCCTCTCCTGTACGGCCCGGGGTCGATCCACGTCGCGCACTCGGCCGAGGAATTCATCGACCTGTCCGAGCAGGAGGACGCCGTGCGCGGATACGTCGCGATTGCGCGCCGGCTGATGGACATGGCAGGGTAGCCCTCGACGCCCCCTCCGCTACACGCAACTCGAAAATGCGCTAGACGTGGGGCTTCCCGGTGCCCATGACCTCCCACCCTACGCCGTGATCGTAGGTGGAGTGCCGCGCGGGATGAATTGAGAAGTCGCCAAAGCACAGTTGTTTCAGAATCGAATCAGGGCGCAGATGCCAGCTCGCCCAGGAGAGTGGCGAATCGCCGTTCATGTCCCTGGCGTCGATCGTGGCGCCCGCAGCGAGCAGCAGTCGAACGGTTTCCTCGGAGCCGAACGCCGCCGCGCGATGAAGAGGCGTTTCACCCTTGGTTCTGCAGTCGCGCATGAATGCGTCCGTTACCGCACCGTGCCTGGTGACCGAGTTGGGATTCGCGCCCTTCGCCAGCAGCACCTTGACGACCAGGTCGTATGCCGGGCGATTGGCCTTGCACAGGGCCGAGTGCAGCGGCGTCTCTCCTGTCATGGGCAGCGGATAGTTCACATCGGCGCCCTTCTCGATCAGGTATTGGCATAGCCGCCAGTGCCCGTGAAACGCCGCGGCGGCCAGCCCAAGGTTCTCCCCGAGCGCGTCGAGGGATTCACCCTGGGCAAGGAGGAACCGTATGGCGCTGACGTCCCCGTAGTACGCGCACCAATTGATGAGAGCGACCCCGTTGCGGTCCTTCGAGTGTGCAGGATGACCAAGAGCGATGTACTCGAACACGAGGTCGGTTCGCCCGTCGGCGATCTCGTCGAGCATGTTGGTGGCGGATGGTACCATCGATCGACGCGCATCAGCGGCCCAGCGCCTGCTCGACGGCCCTGGCCACTCCGAGCAGCGCGGTGGTCTCGCCGTGCCGCCCCACGAGCTGGAGGCCACAGGGCAGTCCGTCCGGGGTCCTGCCGCACGGCAGCGAGATGGCGGGATGACCCGTCAGGTTGAAGAGTTGTGTCAGGCGCAGCATGACGTTGCGGACGGGCTCCGACCTCGCGCCGATCTGGACGACACTCTCGCCGAGGACGGGCGCGGGAATCGGCAGCGTCGGCAGGATCAGCGCGTCGACTCCCGCCAGCGCCGCGTCCACTTCCGAGCGAAGGATTGCACGACCGTGCTGGGAGCGGACGTAGTCTTCGGCCAGGACGTAGCGCGCCAACTCGAGGCGCAGCCGCACGGGACGCGTGTAGAGATGGGGAACCGTATCGAGCGACTGCGCGTGGCAGGCGGCGGCCTCGGCGAACACGACGTGCAGGTAGATC
>CAZCEL010000339.1:0-5717 GCA_964497175.1 uncultured Bifidobacteriaceae bacterium | reverse complement strand
CCGCCGGTGTCGACACCACCTTCTCCGCGGCAGTCGTTCCTCTGGCCACACGCGGGCAAAGCGACCACCCGTGGCTCCTCGTCACCTGGGGGTCCCGCCATCCGGCCATCCTGCTTCCGAAGGGGGCGAGCGAGTGGTCCGACGAGCGCATTCGCGTGGTGCTGAACACCACGCTCAGCCGTCATCCGCTCTCATGGAAGACCCGACTCGTCGCGCCGGTGGCCCTGCTGGCGCTGACGGTGGCGGGGGCCGCCCTGCAGGCGCAGTCCCAGTTCTACTCGCTGAGCGGGGCCGTGCTCGATCCCTCTGGTCGCGTGCTGCCGGACACGACGCTCGTGCTGACCAACCCGTCCACCGCCTCCAAGTACGAGGTGCGGAGCGACGCCACCGGGCGGTTCCAGTTCGTCGGCCTGCCGCCCTCGGCATACCAGCTGAAGGCCAGCCTGCCTGGATTCGCGCTTGTCAGTGAGCCGATCCAGATTCTGCGTCACGTGGAACGGGACGTGCGGATGAGATTGGGGTCGCTGCAGGAGACGATCACCGTCACTGATCAACCCGTCCCCAAGCCTCGCGTCGATCTGGCGATGGAGCAGAAGCTGGAAGACGCGCGCCGACGCTTTGCGGAATTCCTGCAGCAGCAATTGGCGAGCTGCGCGATCGGCTCTCGGGATGGGGCCGTCGGGGGCAACATCCTGCAACCGCGAAAGCTCGTGGACGTACGGCCGGTCTTTCCGGAACACCTGAAGGACGCCAAGGTCGGGGGGACGGTGACGATGGAAGCGCTCATCGGGATCGATGGCCTGATTCGGGACGTCCAGAATCTCGCAGGCCCGGACCCGGCCCTCGAAGCTGCAGCGGTCGACGCCGTCCGTCAGTGGCAGTTCAGTCCGACGCTGCTCAATTGCGAGCCGACCGAAGTCGAACTGCACGTCACGACGTACTTCCGGATCCAGCCTTGAACGATCATGCGGGGACCGACTCGCGAAGGAGCGGACACTCTGCCGCCATGGCCGCCTTCTTCTTTTCGATGATCGCGCTCGAGTACTTCTCGAGGTAGTAGGCAATCGTCTCGACGCGGATCTTGACGGCCCCGGCCGGCTTGGTGGCGTCCAGATCCTGGAACGAGAAGAAGAGCGTCCCCGAGCGCTCAACGATCTGCTGCACGGGCGTGTAGGTCGGCTGATCCATGCCGCACTCGTAGCTGGCCAGGCGGATCACGCAGGTGATCCACGGCACGCGGGCCGCCGCCTTCGCGCCCCAGAGAATCTCGTTGGTGTTGGCGCTGTACGACGAAGGCCACACGTCGGAAATCGAGAAGGGCGAGCGGATGATGCCGGCCCGAACGTCCGCGCCGAAGATCCAGTCCAGCAGGTCTGGATCCATGGGGAAGTACTGCGCCCAGAGCACCGGATACCCATGCGTCTGCAGATCCACGTCGATCTCGTGCCCCAGCCCGGAGTCCATGTGATAGGGCCGGGCCAGGACCATCAGGCAGGGCCGATCCTCCCGCGCGCACTGCTCCAGGATTTCACGGCCCTTGTTCCGGAGCTTCTCCGAGAAGATCTGCAGCGCACTGTAGCCTTCCTCCACCGCGGCGCGGGTCTCATCGAGCGTCAGGCCGTAAAGGACATCCTTCAGCGACTCGTACAACTGTTTGGGTACGAGCCGCGCGTCGCCCAGCGAGACGTACGGCGACACATACCGGATGCCGCGTTCGGCAAAGAGGTCCTTCTCCTTGATAAAGCCCGCCCGGATGTTCTCGGGAGCGGCCATCACGCGTGGACACGCGAGGGTCTCAGCGACATGGCCCTGCAGGAACGACGGGAGCGAATAGATCATCGGCGAGAGCAGCACGTCGATGCCCTTCTTGAGGCCGAACACGAGCTCGCCGTAATGCCCTGACGCGCACTTGACGGGATAGCAGCAGTCGACCGTGCCTCTCCCTTTTCCGTACTCGCGGTTCTGTTCCTCCGAGGTTTCCGACGAATAGACGATCGATGAAGGCTCGATCCCCAGGGCCGCCAGGAACCCGGACCAGAACTGGTGTGTGGACCAGACGTTCAGGACCCTGGGGATGCCGACGCGCAGCTTAGACCGAAGCCGGCGCGCGGCGGAAGGCGTCGTGTCGGATCGTCTCAGCAATGTTGGGAAACGCACGCTTCACGTCCTCCAGTTTCCCCTTCACCACGCGCAGTTCGTTGACGTCCTCGACCAGCCCCTTCGGGCAGGAGTTTCCGCTGATCACCCGCGACCAGCCAGGCGCGAGCGCGACCTTGCTCCACGCGCGGCCCGCGGCGCCCGGCAGCTGCACGTCGATGAACGTGCGCTTGCAGTTGACCGGGCACCACTGGCAGACCGTGGCGGCGCTCGTCGTGCTCGTATAGCTCAACGACTCGATCGCCGCGAAGCCCCTGAACTGCGACGGCCGGCCGGCTCGCCGCCAGTCGTCGGCACAGAGCGCGGCGCCGATGGCGCCGGCCTCGCCGCAGTAGGGGTGGACGACGATCTCCGCGTCGGGCACCCGCCGGCTGATGAAGTCCACCTGCGCCTTGACGACGGCAAGATTGCGGTGCGTGCCTCCCTGAAGGATGAACTTTCGTCCGGCCGCGGCCAGGTTCTGCAGCTGACCTGCGTAGACCCAGACGTTGATCGGCAGCACGGCCGCGAGCGAGGCCATGATCTCCTCGGCCGACCAGCCTTTTCGCTGCTGGTTCACGATGTCGGACTGCAGGAACACGCCGCAGCCCATCGCGAGCGTCGGCATGGCGCGCGCCTCGAAGGCCTTCTCCGCGTACTGCTCGAGGGGAACGTCATACCGCTCCGCCACGCCCTGCAGGAACGCTCCATTGCCGGACGAACACTGCGAGTTCAGCCGGAAATCGGCGACGGTGCCCTGCCGGAGAATCATGATCTTGACGTCGCAGCCGCCCACGTCGCAGATGACGTCGGCGTCGGGAAAGAAGTGCAGCGCCGCGGTCGCGTGCGCCACGGTTTCCACGATGGCGACGTCGGCCCCGACGATGTCGGTCAGCAGATCCTTGCCGTAGCCGGTTACGGCGAGGGCGGCGATGGCGTCAAACCCGGCGGTCCGAATCTGCGCGAAGAGGGCCTTGGCGTCCTCGATGGGGTTGCCGCGTGAGATCACGTAGCAGCTGAAGAGCAGCTGCCGTTCCCTCGACAGCACCACGGCCTTCGCCGTCGTGCTGCCAAAATCGCAGCCCACGACGACCGCGCGTGCTTCGTCGGCCGTCCCCTGGCCGTTTGCCCATCGGCTTGACGCGACGGCGGAGCCGTTGCCGTTCGGCTTCCCGGCGCCCTTCCCGTGCACCTTCCCGGCACCGTTCCCGTGCAGCTCGAGAAAATTCGACAGCTCCGCCCGATCCTCGATCAGGCCCCGTGCTCCCTCCTTGGCCTTCTGGGCATGCTGGCCCTCTTCGATCCACCACCGCAGCCTTTCGGTCCCGGCATACACGCCGACGTCCGCGGCCTCGTCCTTTCCGATCTCGACGCAGCCGAGGCACGCGTAGTAGAGCGCCTCGTCCGGAACAACGACGAGATCCTCGGGCGCCTTGCCGTCGAGCAGAGGGACATGACGGCTCGTCCAGAGCTTCGTGAGGTGATGGCGCCAGGCTTCCCTCAGGCCGCGAAAGAACAGATTGGGTCCTCCCAGCAGGAGGACTTCCGGCATGGGCGTATTGCCCTTGGTCAGGGTCGCAAGATTCTGGTACACGACCGCCTCGAAGAGGCTCGCGA
This sequence comes from uncultured Bifidobacteriaceae bacterium, assembly GCA_964497175.1. Taxonomy (GTDB): domain Bacteria; phylum Acidobacteriota; class Vicinamibacteria; order Vicinamibacterales; family CAVVIG01; genus CAZCEL01. Next base: position 1,964 of record CAZCEL010000339.1, on the reverse strand, counting down.
TGATCTCCTCGACCGGGACGCCGGACTTGACGAGCGTATTCGAGTCCGCCTCGGCGAAGATGCCGCACTTGGAGCTGATCTTGTGCAGGCTGTGCCCGTGGTATCTCATATCCGAGAGCGTCTCGGGCGAAATCTGGAGCTTGCGGGCGGTCTTCTCGATGAACGTTCCGGTGCCCCCGCTGCAGGCCGACTGCATGTAGACCTGCTTGCTTCTGCCGCTCCCGGTGGGGGTGAAGAAGATGGTCTTCATATCCTCTCCCCCGATCTCGGACACGAACCTCACGTCCTCGTGCAATCGCTCGACCGACGCTGCAACGGCGACGACTTCCTGAATGACCTTGGCGCCGACAAGCGGCGCGATCAGGCCCGCGCCCGAGCCCGTGAAGAACACGCGGTCTCGCCCGGGCGAGAGTCCGATCTCTTCTTCCATCCTGGCGAGGAACTGCAGCACCGTCTCGCTCTGCTTGGTTCCGTGGCGCTGGTAGTCCTGCCACAACACCCGGCCCTCCTCGACGAGGACGGCCTTGACGGTCGTCGACCCGACGTCGGCGCCGACGATTCTCACTGGACCCTCTGCCCGGTCTGACTGGCCACGTGCAGGATGAGGTTCGCGGCCGTGCCGACGAGGCCCCGGTGCGGCACGCGGAAGGTGGCACGCTTCCACCGCGGATGCTCGTCGAGGTAGGCGCGCACCTTCTCGGCGGTGAGACCGGTGCGGTCGAGCGTCTCGTCCACCTCCCGCTGCGCCCGCTTCTTCGCCTCCGTCAGAATCATCTGACAGCGCGACAGCGCATGCACCTCCGCATCTCCCTTGATTTCGAGCGGGGCGTACAACAGGTCAGGGTGCTTGCCGAGCACGCCGGCCATGGCGCCGATGCTCATCGTGTTGGGCATGCAGGCGTACGGGGACAGCTCGCAGGTCATGTGGGCCTTCTTGTGCTGGTGGGCCCACAGCGCCTTTCCGACGAGCATGTCGCCCTCGCCCCCCGACAGGCGACTGTGGAAATACGGAGCGGCCAGGCGTCTCAGTTCGTACTGATCGGGCAGCTCGGACGGCAAGTCGCCCATCGCCTTTCTGAGCCTGTTGTAGGTCCAGCGGAACAGCGTCTGAAGCGATCTGACCGCGGCGATCTTCGGGCGCGCGTACCGGTCGATGCCGATGTAGTCCTCGAAGCCCTGCACGTACCAGCGCATCCAGTAGTCGAGCCACACGGAGACTGCCGCCGGGTAGACCTGCGCGCCCTCGGCCTCGAGCCAGCGGTGGATGTTGTAGTTGGGGTCGCCCTCGACGGTCTGCAGGTAGAACTCCCCGGTGATCTTGACGATGGGCTTGACGCGACGCCGATCGACCTCGATGGCCTCGAACCGCCGCTGGACGTCGTGGAGGGCGTTGACGAAGTACGGTGTCGCCAGATGCCAGAGCAGCGGGCCCCACTTCTTCCCCCGCTCGGGACGCTTGCGGAAGACCTCGTAGAGGTACTCGACGCTCTCGCGCGCCACCTGATCGGTCTGGCCGGGCACGACCTCGTAGGGCCGGATCTGGTATTCGACGTTCTGCAGAATGTCGGTGCAGAGAATCGCCCAGACCGCGCCGGTCGTGAACGGCAGGCTGATTTCCAGGCCGTCGCCGTGCGGCGCGCCCTGGTCCAGCCGGTCCTGCGCCATCAGGAACAGACGAAAGGCCTCGAGACCGACGTTGCGCAGTGCCAATTCGTAGCTCTGGTGGTACTGGCCGAAGCGGCATGCGCCGCATGAGCCCGCGGTGAAGTACACGTACCGGCGGACGACCTCCTCTTTGCCGAGGCGGTCGGCCTCGCCGCGCAGAAAGTTCGCCAGGTTGCCGGTCGTGAAGCTCGTCGGGCAGCACTGCCCGATGTCGGCCACCTCCCGGCCCGTCAGCAGGTCGGCCCTGTTCGCGGTCTGTCTCTTATACACATCTGACGCTGCCGACGATCTTACGCGTG